>DAISLF010000035.1:0-8018 GCA_036820585.1 Candidatus Peribacteria bacterium
CTCCTCCTCCTCCTCCTCCTCCGCGTCCGGGAGACCCTATTCCCGATGGCGGTCTGGATCCGACCCAGGTATTTGCGGCACCTCCCGCGCCGCCTCCATCTCCCGCGGGGCAGGGTACGGCGCAAACGGGAGCACAAGCCGGTCAGGGTGATGATGCCGCGGGCATGGCTCAAGATGCCGGCCCTCCGCCTCCGCCTCCAGGAGTTGTCGCGACGAAGGAGATGGGATATGACGACGAAGACATTCGTATTCTCGGCGAAGTGAAGAGTTATCGCTTCGGCGGCATCGCTTCGGCACTCACGAACGACAAAATCAATGTGCCGGTGCATCCGGAGACGACCTTTGACCAAAATCGTTTTCTCTCGCTCCTGCGTGGCAGCATCTCTCTTACGAAAGACGAAAAATGGCGCATCATCCAGGCTATTCCCAAGCTCAGCCAATTCCAGATCGACGAGCTGCAGAAAATCCTCGAAGACGAGCGCCGCAAATTCAGCGAGCTGAGCCCCAAGCACCTGCTGCAACTGATGAAACTCGAGCAGAAGCATGCGGAAGACTGGAAAGATCTGCAGTCCTTCATGATCCAGAAAAACGCCCAGCAGGAAGAGCAGACGAAGGCGGACGAAATCCGCAAGCAGCTGGGTCTGTAATCAGCTTGTCTTCATTTTCACTCTCCAAAAATTCCACAAGAGCTGGGAGGTTCAATTGTCACACATTCGACTGATATACCGCGAAAAGTCCGATCCCTACGAGTGAGAGCAAAATGCCGAGGACGATGCCGCGGCCGAGGAAGCGGTGGATGGTCGAGAGCAGCAAAAAAAGAAAGGATGCGACGGCAAAGCTCAGGATCATGGGCGATAGATACAACTCATCGATCAGTCCAATGCGCAGGGGCAGCGGCTTTGTCGCCTGATAGTAGCCCAACGCATAGATGACGAAGTACCATGCAAGCAGCCATCCGGCGTAGAGCCGCAGCGTATCGGTGAGCGGAAAATATTCCCGATGTACCGGCGCAGATTCTGACGGTTTCTCTGTCAGAGGAGCCGTCTCTTCATGCCCAGCGATATTCCAAGGGATCGCCTTTTCCTGCAATTCCGCAATGTGGGAAACAGGCTTGGCAGTTTCGATTGACTCGGGCGATAGATCCATCGCTTGCAATGCCGCAGTCGCGGCTCCGGCCGACTCTGCTTCCAGCAAACCGTGCTTGAGCACCTGGTCACGATCGCGAGCGGCGTACGAAAAGAGAACCATGCGGATACTGTATCACAGGTGGCTGCCCGTGCCTGTCTTGATGCTGGAGGCGCTCGAGGAGAGGGCTGAACCTGAAGATGTCTCCTGGTCGACGTGATAGACGCTCAAGTGAGCGACGATATAGCCGACGGCCGTGCGCAGCGAAGCGGGCGCGGAAATTTCGAAGTGGCGGTTATTCGTCCAGGCGCGGTAGCCGACGATGAAGCTGCCATGGTCGGCGATACTGCCATCCGAAGCGGTGGAAGGCAGATCGCCCGAAATGAGATTGATGATGAGGGGGCCGTCGCCGAGATTCGTGATTTCTTCGGAGCTCACTTCCACATGCCATAAATAGGAACTGGTGGTGCCGAAGGAATAGTAAAACCAGCTGTGGTGCACCGGTACGCAGAAGCCCACGTGGCGGGAGCAATACTCCTGCGTAAAGGTAGTGCCGTCCACTTTCGCCGTCGCCATCGCGGCTGTGCGCTGGCTTAGGGGAGAGGCATCGGCCGCTGCCGAGCTGGTTTGCGCGGAGGGTGCGAGAGAAGAAGCCGAAGAAGAGAAGTGGACGGGAGCTTTCTTGAAGGAGCTGCTGGCATGCGCACTGGAGGGAGAGGATGAAGAAGCAACCATCATCGCTTGCGCAGAAACATCCGCCGAGGAAACTGTGGCCGAAGAAATCTCCGCCCCCGTCTCCACCGTCGGCATGCCGCCGCTCGGCAGAAGGTCGACATGAAGCACGCGCACCAAGATGCCGCCATGCTCCACTGTGGGGCGGGCATCACCCGTCACGCGGACATTTTTGTCGAGATAGTCGTCGAGATTCACGGTGGAACTCTCCAGAAGTACCGGCTGGTTGTCCGCAGTATAGAGGCGATGTGTTCCCTCCATGTAAATGCTGACGCCGGCTTTTTGGAGCGTGCCTTCGAAACTCTGTTGATTCGTATCGGCTGCGGATGATGCCGTCTCCTGCGAAACGGGCGACGGAGAGCCGGGAACGGCAGTGCAGCTCGCGAGCAGACATGCCGCCATGCCAAGGGAGCCGAGAACGATCGTCTTCTTCATAGAAAGAAAGGAATGCACCGGAGGCGGCAAGGAAGTCGGAGAGCGGAAACGGGAGTCTGCAAGCAAAGAATGATGAATGCATGGTACAGCATCGGCGAGTCTTTTTCCTAGAATCTTCTTTGACATTCTCCTGTTCCTCCGGCGGAAGCGGGAGGCAATTTCTCCGTGCGAGAAGACGCTTTTTTCCCGAAGAAGCGGGAGTAGACTGTGGGCCCCTCTCTTTTTCCATCACCGTATGAGTTCTATCAAGAAATCCGCTGCGCTCCACGCAGAGAAGCCACGGCGAACACGCCCTCTTTTTGTGTTGACCACCATGGTGGCCTGCGCCGTGATCGTCATCGTGACAGCCGTTTGCGTTGTATTCTTCGCAGCGAAACCGTTGATCCTGAAGCAAAATATCGCTTCCACCGGCGTATTCCGTCTGGATTTCCCGGCCGCCATGAACCATGTGAGCGTCGAACAATACCTTTCGGCTCCCTCCTATATCCATGGCACGACGCACTGGGAAGGGGAGACGCTCGTCTATGCTCCGCAGGAAGCGCTCGAAAAAAATGAAACGATTGTATTGCGCCTGAATCGCAATGCCGCAAAAGCCGATGGAACACTTCTGGGACGCGATCTGGATTTCACCTTCGTCGTGACGGGCCCTCTGGCAGCGACCGCGCACGTGCCATCGGCGGACGCGCAGCATATCGATGCGAAGACCAATATCACGATCACGTTTGACCGTCCCGTGGTGGCGCTCGGCAGTCTCGCGGATCAAGCGATGCCATCCGGTTGGAATCCCACGATCACGCCATCCATCGCCGGACAATGGCGTTGGATGAGCACGCATGCGGTGCAATTCGTACCCGCGAGCGGGCTGACGCCCGCGACGGTCTATGCCGTGAAAATTCCCGCAGGGCTTCAGGCGGCGAGCGGCGGCAAGACCGAGCAGGACATCGCATGGCAATTCGAAACCGAGCGCCCGGCGGTGACGGACGCCGCACCTGCAGAAGCCGATGATCTGGCGGGACCCACGACCGCGCTTACACTCACGTTCAATCAAGAAATCGACTTACGAAGCATCGCCAAACATCTCGAGCTCTACGCCAAAGCGCGCGGCGCAATTGCATCTTCCTCTTCAGAAACCGCCAGCTCGCACTCCGGGAGCGGCTCCGTCTTCGTTCCCGCCGCTGCAGGCACACAGGAAACCATTGCCTCCGTGCACTATGGCACCTCGCTCGTGAACGGGAAGGATGTCATAGACAAGCATGTCGTCACGATCGTAGCGGCGCATCCGCTGTCCTTCGATACCGATTACACGCTGCGCGCATCCGCGGGCCTGCATGGCCTGCAAGGGGATTTGGGCAGCGCCGGGGATTTTTTGCTGCACTTCGCAACGGTAGGACCGCTCGCAGTCGCCAATGCATCCTTTGAATCGCCCGGTTTGCTCACGCTCAAATTCAGCAATCCCATTTTGCAGGAATCGCTCACGGGCTCCGTTCGCATTACGCCGTCACCCGCAGGCTGGAAAGATTTGAAGCTCACGACGAATTCTTGGGACAACGACAAATCCGTCAGCCTGTACCCGGCTTTCGATCCCAGCACCAGCTATACGCTCACGATCGACATGCATCTCACCGATGGTTTCGGCCAGACGCTCGCGGCACCCTACACCTACACGTTCAAGACGCCGCCCCTGCCGCCGGCCGTGACGATTCACTCCAAGGGCACCTTCGGGATTTTTGAGAAAAGCAAAGCTCCCGTCTACTACGTGAACGCGGTCAACGTGAGCTCGATGGATTTCGAGTTCGCGAAGCTCTCAGTGGAGAGCTTCCTGAAAATCCGCCAGCAAGAACGCAAGAGCGGACAATCGGCTCCCGATCTGCGGGGCAGCGCTGAGTATCACGCATGGTCCGTCGCCCCCAAAGACAAGAAGTTGAATGCGTGGTCCGTCTTGCCGCTGGATATGTCGGCAGTGCTGGGAAAGCCCCTGGAGCCCGGCATCTATGCGCTTATCGTCCATGCGCCGGAATTTATGGACAATGGCAAGCCGCGCTTCGACGTGCAGTACTTCGCGCTCACGGATACCGCGCTGACGCTCAAATACTCCGGCAAGAAGGCGCTCGTATGGGCCGTGAATATGCAGACGGGCGAGCCCGTCGCCGGAGCGGATGTTGCATTCCATGCTCTGAACGGGCAAGTGCCCGTGACCGGCAAGACGGATGCGAAGGGATTTTTGGAGACGGACTTGCCGCTCGCGCAATTCTCCCAGTCGCAGAGCGAATGGCGGCCGGAATTCTGGGTGAGCGCGGCACACGGCAACGACATGGCCTTCGTGAGCAGCGAATGGAATGACGGCCTGGATCCGTCGTCGTTCAGCTTATGGTCCGATTTCCAAAGCCCCGGCGCGTCTCCCTACCGCACGATCGCCTATCTCTATACCGACCGGCCGGTTTATCGCCCCGGTGATACGGCGTCTTTCAAGGGCGTCGTTCGTTTGAAAGATTGGGATGGCATATTGCAACAGCCGGGTGCCGAGCGCACGGCGCTCGTGAAAATTCAGGATCCGGACGGTAAGGAGGTCTATAGCAAGACGCTCCACTTCACGTCTTTCGGCAGCTTGAGCGATACATTCCCGGTCAGCCAGCACGCGTCGCTGGGCACCTACAACTTCGTCGTGCAAGTGCTGCCCGAGGCAGACGCGGGGACATCGCCTTCGTACATGGGCACCTTCTCGGTGCTCGCATACCGCAAGCCCGAATACAAAGTGGATCTGACGCCCGCGGTCTCCGACTACGAAGACGGCCAGACGGTCAGCGTGGACGTCGCAGGCTCGTATTACTTCGGCGCGCCGCTCTCGAATGCGTCCGTGACCTGGAACGCCGAACTCACCGATTATTATTTCAATCGTTACACCGACGGCTGGTATTCCTTCGCGACGGAGGGTGCCTGGTGCTGGTACAACTGCAGCGAGAATACGAGCCAGCTGACGACGGGCAAAGGAACGCTCGATGACAGCGGCCACATGACGATTCGTTTTCCCGTGAGCATCGCCGATAAAAAAATCAGCCAGATCGCCTCCATCTCCGCAAGCGTGACCGATCCCAATAACCAGCAAGTGACGAACAGCGTCTCGGTGCCCGTGCACAAATCCAACGTGTATGTAGGAGTCCGCACAAGCGACTACATAGTGACGCCCGGCGGCAAAGCGGGGATCGATGTGGTGACAGTCCAACCGGATGGGTCGCCCCAGAGGCGCCAAACCGTCACGCTCTCGCTCTACTCGCGCATGTGGAACTCCATCCGCGCGAAAGGCGTGGATGGCGAGTATTACTACGACAATACGCCGCAAGATGCCTTCGTGCGCAGCATCACCCTCACGACGGATGACAAAGGCAAAGGCCATGGCGATCTTATGATCGACAAAGGCGGGGAATTCTTCGTGCGCGCCGATGCCGCGGATGACGCTGGCCGCACGGCGCAGGCAGGCGTCAGCCTCTACGCCTGGTCCAGCAGCTTCGTGAACTGGCCGCATACGAATAACGACCGCATCGACGTGACGGCGGATAAGCCGTCTTACATGCCCGGCGAGACGGCCAAGCTCCTCGTGAAGTCGCCATACCAAGGCAAAGGCGTAACGGCGCTGGTGACGATCGAACGGGAGAACGTCCTGCAGAAAAAAATCGTGCCCATCGTGAGCAACGCGCAGCCGATCGAGATCAAGATCACCGACGCCATGACACCCAACGTGTATGTGTCTGTCGTGATCCTCAAGCCCCGGCAAGGTGATGCCTTCGATACGGTAGGCCACGACACGGGTGCGCCCGCTTTCAAAGTGGGCTATGTCCGCTTGGGTGTGGATACGAAGCACAAGGAGCTCCAGGTGACGGTGGAGACAGACCAGGAAAAATACATTCCCGGCGATACCGTGAAAGCGACGGTGCATATCAAAGATGCCAACGGCAAACCCGTGCGCGCCGAAGCATCGCTCGCCACGGTGGATATGAGCGTGCTGGCGCTCTCGGGCTTCGAGATGCCCGATCTTGTGCGCAACTTCTATGAGGAGCATGGCCTGGGCATCTACACGGCGGAGTCCCTGCAGATGCTGCTCGAGCGCTTCAAGCCGGGCTCCAAAGGCGGCGGCGGATCGCAGGAGCGCAAGCGCGGCAATTTCCAGGATACGGCGTACTGGAATCCCACCGTCGTCACCGACGCGACGGGCACGGCCGTCGTCTCCTTCAAGCTGCCGGATAACCTGACGACCTGGCAACTGCTCGCAATCGCCCAGGATGATCGCAATAATTTCGGCCAGGGCAAGAAAGAATTCCTGGAGACCAAGCACGTGATCATCCGGCCGGTGGAGCCGCGTTTCGCGGTGCAGGGCGACCAGATCAAGCTCGGCGCCATCGTCCATAATTTTCTCGATCGGCAGCGCACGTTTACCATCGGCCTTTCGGGCTCCGGCTTCGCGACGCCTGCGGCTTCGTCGCAGCAAGTGAGCATCGATGCCGGCAAAGAGGCGAGTGTCGCGTTTCCCGTGACGATCGCCGCCGCGAAGACGGCGACGAAACGCAGGGCGCGCGCGATGAAATCGAGCAATCAATTCCGGTCTATGTTTTCGACACGCCGCAAACGGTGGCCACATCCGGCGTGACGCAAGGCGTGAGTATCGAGCACGTGCTGGCGCCGGGCCCCGCCGAGGCATCCACTGGCTCATTGCAGATCAGTCTCTCTCCCACCGTCGCCGCCTATCTGCCGTCCGGTCTCGAGTATCTGACGGACTTTCCCTACGGCTCTGCCGAAGAGACCGCGTCCGCTTTCCTGCCCAGTGTCGCCCTCAAGCAATTGCAAGGGTTCAATGCCTTCAAAGCGGTCTCGGACAAAACGCTCGACGACAAAATCACGAGCGGTCTGCAAAGCCTCTATGGCTTCCAGCGGGGCGATGGCGGCTTTGGCTACTGGACGCAGAGCGACCGCAGCTATCCGTATCTCACGGCCTACATCGTCTATGCGTTGCAGACGGCGCGCTTCGCATCCTACGCAGTGGATGCGGGTGTGATGCGACGCGCCGAACAATATCTGCAGAGCGCGCTGCGCGACGAACATCTTTCGGATATCGGAGATCTCGCGACGCGCGCCTATATTTTGCATGTGCTGGCTGAAGACGGCCAAGGCGATGCAAACCTGGCGGGAAACTTATACGACAAACGTGCCACATTGCCTGTCTTCTCGCGCGCAGAATTGGCCATGACACTGCAAAAGGCGGGAGCGAACGCAAAAGCGAAGCAAGTGCTGCAAGAAGTATTGGACGGTATCAAAGTGGATAGCCGCGGCGCGCATTTCGAGGAACGGCACATCAGTCGCTATACGGAACAGATGCAGACGGACAGCCGCACGACGGCGACGGTGCTGGAAGCATTGTTGCGTCTGGACCGGAAAAACGCGTTCATCCCGCAGATCGTCCGCTCGCTCCTTTCGATGCGCAAAGACGGCCATTGGGATACGACGCAATCGACCTCCCAGACGCTCCTTTCGCTCGTGGACTTTCTCCGTCAATCGGATGAGCTCAGCGGCAATTTCCTGGCGGGCATCGATCTGAACGGCACGATGGCAGTCACCCAAAAATTCGACGCGTCCGCTATCCGCAGCAAGAGCGATACGACGTTCTCGCTCAGCCGGCTACTGCAGGGAAAGGACAATATAGTGAAGATCGGCAAGGACGGCACGGGCAAGCTCTACTA
>DAISLF010000036.1:0-7898 GCA_036820585.1 Candidatus Peribacteria bacterium
CGGGTGGAGACGGAAGGATGGAAAACGGCGTGGGACATCGCAACGGCTCCCGTGGGAACCATGATCCGCATCTGCGGCCGCCCGGGCGCCCAGATGCAGCGCGAGCTGCTGGGAGAATGTTTGTCTGCCGTCCAAGAAGCGACGGATCCGCCCAAGTCCATTTCCCGCGCACGCAGTTTCCGTCGCGAGACGGATGTGCGCACTCTCTGGGCGCATGTGCTGCGTCATGCCGAATATACCGTGCTGAAAATGCGCCGCCGCTCGCTCGCCTGCCGCGGTCTTTCGCTGTGGCTGCGCGACGATCAGTATCATTTCCAGAGCACGCACCATTCCCTTCCCCAATCATTCATGACCGAAGAAGCGCTGCAACCCTACCTGCGCCGCTCGCTGCGTCACTTGTATCAGCAGCGCACCGGCTATACCCAGATCGGCCTCGCGCTCTGGCGGCTCGTACCCCAGGGCGCGCTCCAGTATTCCCTCTTCGAAGAAACGGAACGCCTCGGCCGCAGCGAAGATCTGCAGCGCACACTCGATGCCATCCACGACCGCTTCGGCCGCAACGCCATCACGCGCGGCGCGGCGCTCCAAGTACAGAGCGGCACCAAGCAACAGATCGATATGCCGGTGTATGAATAACCCCGCTCGGGGAATTATTTGATCATCTTCAACCTCTCCTCGATCTTCTTCAATTTCTCCTCCGCCTCCGCAAGCTTCTTGCGCTCCACTTCCACCACGTTCTTCGGCGCATGCTCTACAAATGATGCATTGCCGAGCTTGCCTTGGATGCCGTCGCGGAAGCGCATGAGCTTTTCCTGTTCTTTCTGCAGGCTCGTCTTTTCTTTGTCGATGTCGAGCAATCCGGCCAAGGATAGATGCACTTCGACGCCGGCGAGGAATGCGCTCACTATATCGGCTTCTGAAGATTCCATTTTCGGCCTGATCGTTAGAGTCTTTACTTTCGCTAACTGACAGATGCGATCTCGCTGGCTTTCCAGAAGCGCGGCATGCTCTGCGCTCACCAAAAAGACATCCACTTCCTTCTTGGGTTCCACCGCCTGGTCGCTGCGCAGCTTGCGGATAGCAGTGACGACCTCGATGATGAGCTGCAGCTGATCGTATGCAATGGATAAATCTTTGCTGGAAAGCGCAATTCTCGGCCAAGGTTTTTTCATCAGCAGACCATCATCGGCCTGTTTGAAATGCTGCCACAATTCTTCGGTGACAAACGGACAGTAGGGGTGCAACAACTGCAGAATGGTCCGCATGGTATAGAGTAGCAGCCCGATATTCGCCTCACCTTTGCTGAATTCCAGATACCAATCACAAAAGTAATCCCACACGAAGACATAGAGCACCTCGCCCACTTCACTCAGGCGGTATTCGTGCAAACCCTCGGTCACATCCTCAATGAGCTTCCCAAGAGCGTAAAGCAGAGCTTTGTCGGCGAGCGTCGATGGATGGAAATCTGTCACGTCATGGGGATCTTTTTTGTGTTCCTCGCATTGCATGAGGATGAATCGTGACGCATTCCACAGCTTATTCACGAAGTTCCTGTACCCCGCGATCTTTTCTTCGTACAGACGCGCATCGTTGCCCGCGCTCTGCCCGACGATCATGGAGAGACGCAGCGCATCGGCGCCGTATTTGGTGATCATATCGAGCGGATCAATCATGGTCTGCGGATCGCTCTTGCTCATTTTCTTGCCCTCGCGCGTACGGATGAGGCCGTGCAGATAGACCGTCTCGAAGGGCACTTGGCCGTATTCCAATTCCGGGATGGAACCCGTGACATACGTCGTCATCAGGATCATGCGCGCCACCCAGAAGAAGAGAATATCGTAGCCCGTCTCCATCACTTGGGTGGGATGGAACTTCACAAAGTCCGGGCTCTGCAGCATCAAGTCTTTCAGGCTGAGCGATGTGTCCGATGCCAACGCGGGATCGATGAGCGTGCTCCAGGTCCACAGTGCCGAGCTGAACCACGTATCGAGCGTGTCGCCATCCTGTTTCCATCCTTCGCCTTCGGGCGGCGTCACTCCCACGTGCATATCCACCGAGCCCTCTGCTTTGCGGTACCACACGGGCACGCGATGCCCCCACCAGATCTGGCGGCTGATGCACCAGTCGCGCAGGTTATCGATCCAGTGGAAGTACACCTTCTCGAATTTCTCGGGAATGATCTTGATGAGCCCTGTACGCACCACCTCCTGCATCACTTCTTTCAGACTCCACTCTTTGCGTTTCCATTGCACGACACGTTTATTGACGTCGATAAACCACTGCTCCTTGATCTGCGGCTCGATGACTCCCTTGCCGCGCTGGCTGAGCGCGACATTGTGTACGTAGTCTTCTTTGATACTGACAAGCAGACCTTTTTTCTTGAACTTCTCGACGATCTTCGGCCGCGCGTCCTCGATGTGCATCCCGGAAAACTCTCCGGCGATTGACAGCAGTTTTCCATCGAAGCCAATCACCTGCTCGCGATCGAGCTTGTGACGCTCCGCAATCTCGAAGTCGATCACGTCATGCCACGGCGTGATCGTCATGACTCCGGTGCCAAACATAGGATCGACGGCTTTGTCTTTGATGATCGTGGCCGTCACTGAGCCGTCGATCCATTCGCATTCGATCTTCTCGCCATGCGTGTACTTCACATACCGCTCGTCATCCGGATGCATCACGACGTACTTATCGCCGAATTTTGTTTCGGGACGCGAGGTGGAGATCTGGAATGGTCCGTACTGGAAGGTATAGAACGGTTCAATGCGCTCCGCGTATTCAATCTCGTCATCGGAGACGGTTGTCTGGAGCCTGGGATCCCAATGGACGATGCGGTGCCCGCGGTAGATGAGCCCGTCGCGATACATGGCGACGAAGACTTCGTTCACGCAGCGATTGAGCATAGGGTCCATGGTGTAGCGCTCGCGCGACCAGTCGCAACTACTGCCCATTTTGCGCACCTGACTGCGGATGGTTCCCCTGCTTTGCGTAACGAATGCGGCGATCTCCTTTAGCAGTTCTTCACGACCGAGTGCGGCGCGCGGATCTTTCATCTTCCGTTCTTTCTGGAGCTTTTTGATGACGACACTTTCGGTCGCGATGGCCGCGTGATCGGTGCCCGGCACCCAGAGCACTTCTTTCCCTTGCATCCGCGCGAAGCGGATAAAGATGTCTTCGAGCGCAAGCATCACCGCATGGCCGAGGTGCAGCTGCCCCGTCGCATTGGGGGGCGGCATGCTGATGGTGAACGAATCTTTTTTGCTCTTCGCATCGGCCTGGAAAGCCCCGCTCTCCTCCCACATGTTGTAAATGCGGTCTTCGGTGCCCTGGGGATCATAAGCTTTGTCCAACATGCCCAGAGAGCTTAAAGCTTCGAAGAGAGAGCGGGAAGGGTAAATCAAGAGCGGGGAGTGTTTCTGAGACTACCGCTCCAATCCAGTCACCTCCCATTTCCCACAGGCTGAAGACCATGGATAGTCTTCAGGGGCGGCACAAAGACCCGCCCGCACCGGGTTACGATGGATGTAGCGGAGAATGTCCGAAGCATCGGTGGGAATTTGCAGATGAAAACGCGATTGCCAGATCGGTCCCATCCCCAAGTTGAAGGTCACTCCATATTTATAGACTCTCATGATGGTGGAGATTTTGTCGGGAGCGGGAACGCGCAGCAGCAAATGGCAGTGATCCGGCATGATCGCGAAACCGTAGAGAAGAAACGGACGCAGCTCTTGCACTCCGTAGAGCGTTCGTATTGCCTCATGCGCAAACGCAGCGTCCCGGAAGAAAGGAATGCTGTCTCGGGTGGCGATTGTGACGAGCATCACTTCTTCATTTTGAACGGGATGGCGCTGGATCATGCAATCATTCTTGCCCCAGCGCAGGCCGAACGCATGCTCCCTTGAAAGAAATTATTCTTTGACCATCCTCTTTTCGGCGGAATGAAGAGGCGAATCCCGTTCCACTGCCGGATGGAACTCAAAAAAAATGACCGCCTTTGCAGGTCGGTCACTCGTCAGAGAGAAAGAGCAGAGCCGCACCTTTTGGGTGCGGAGCGGGGAATGTATACAGGAGCATAAAATCCACCGCAAGAGATTCTGACATTTTCCTCTCACGCATTGTTTTTGAGGAAAAATCGAGGCGGACCGGCTGCAAAATTCCCACGCGAATGAAGATGACTATTTGCTGGATAGAGCGGCAAAAAATCGTAGAATCAGTGCATATGGCACTTGAACATGCTTTGGCACCCGCAGCGCATTCGGAGAGTCTCTTCGCGCCTGTTCACAAAATATTCCAGATTCTGGGACATACAAGATTTCTTGGCTATTCCGTTTTGCAATTGGGCGCCAGCACTGCGGTCATTCTTGGTGCAGGTTATTTGATTGTAAAAGGAATAAGCAAAGCGGCCCAGAGCACGCGCAACGACATTAAAGCTATTTTTAGTTGGTAGAACCGAAATGAATGCGCGCTCTAGGTTATACTAGGACCATGCCCACCTTCGATTTCCAGTGCGAGAAATGCGGCGCCGTCTTTGAGTTCTCTCGCCCCTTCGGCAGCAAGACGATGCCTGCTTGCTCCAACTGCGGCGGCAAAAAGACCGAGAAGCTGCTGACGCCGCCGGCCGTGCACTTCAAAGGAGCAGGCTGGTACAAAACAGATAGCACGCAGAGTACGGCGCCTGCGGCGAAGACGCCCGAACAGAAAGAAAGTGTGAAGACGGAGGCGACAACGCAAACAACAGAATCAGCGAAAATCGAAGCGAAGACGGAGCCAAAGAAAGAAACGGCAGCGCCGAAGACGGAAGAGAAGAAACCGATGAAGTAGCGGACGGGCAGCCGCAAAACTACACAACAAAAAAGGCCGGATCGCTCCGGCCTTTTTGGAATGATACTTACCTGCGGAACGGAGGACGTCCTGCGGGACCGCCGCGGGCAGGGCCGCTGAACGGGCGTCGCACGGGCGGTTCCCAGCCTTCGGGCGGGGGCGTCATCTGCTTGAGTGAGAGACGCGTCTTGCCTTCCATCGCATCGTACTCGATCACTTTGGCTTCCACTTCCTGGCCCATCTTCAGCACATCTTCCACGTTTTCGGTGCGCTTCCACTGGAGCTCGCTGATGTGGATCATGCCGTCTTTGCCCGGCAAGAACTGCATGATGGCGCCGACCCCATCGATCACGCGAATGATCTTGCCCTTGTATACCTTGCCCACTTCCGGCTTCTCGACGATACCTCTGATCCACTCCTTGGCCTTCTCCATGGCGTCGCCGTTCACGGAAGTGATGAAGAGGAGTCCGCTGTCTTCGATGTCGATCTCGACTCCCAATTCTCCGGTGATCTTCTGGATCATCTCGCCGCCCTTGCCAATCACGAGGCGGATATCGTCGGGATCAATTTGGATCGTCTCGATGCGCGGCGCGTACGGGCTCAATTCTTTCCTGGACTCGGGGATGGTCGCGAGCATCACTTTGAGGACGGCGGCGCGGCCGACTTTTGCCTTCTCCAAGGCTTCCGCGAAGACGGAATCCGGCAGGCCTTTGATCTTGATATCCATCTGGATGGCCGTGACTCCTTTCTCCGTGCCCGTCACTTTGAAGTCCATGTCGCCCCCGAAGTCCTCTTCGTCTTGGAGATCGGTGAGGATCACATACTTGCCTTTCTCTTCATCGCTCATCAGCCCGAGCGCGATGGCCGAGACGGGCGCCAGCAGCGGCACGCCGGCCGCCATGAGCGCGAGCGTTGAGCCGCAAGTGGCTGCCATGGAGCTCGATCCGTTGCTGCCGAGGATTTCGGTAACAGTGCGGATGGTGTACGGGAAATCCTCTTCCTTGGGGAGCACCGGCTCGAGGCCTCGCTGCGCCAAGTTGCCATGGCCGATCTCGCGGTTGCCGACGAAAAGGCGATTGGATGTTTCACCGACGGAAAAGGGCGGGAAGTTATAGTGATGCATGTAGCGCATTTTGCGCTCGCCCTCCATGCCTTCCACGATCTGCTTGTCGCCGGGAGCACCGAGCGTGCAGGTGGTGAGGCCTTGCGTCTCGCCGCGCTCGAAGAGAGCGGAGCCGTGCACGCGCTTGGGAAGGATATCCACCATCGCACTGAGCGGACGGATCTGATCCACTTTGCGGCTGCTCATACGGATGCCTTCCTCCACCACGAGGCGGCGGACTTCGGCTTTGATGATTTTATCGATGAATGCGGAGCCATTCGCGGCGAGCACTTCCAATTCTTCCGCCGGCAATGACGCGAATTTCTCTTTGAGCTTGTCCGAGGACTGCGCCATCAGCTCATTGAAGAGCGTGCGGCGCACGTTTTTGGCCAGATCGTCCTTCACCGCTTTGTTGATCGTCGGCAGCGTCCAGGCCTTCAGGAAGTCATAGGCTTCCTGATGGAAGAACGGATCGGCGACTTCGAACTTCGGCTTGCCGATTTCCTTTTGGATATCCGCGAAGAACCGGGCGACTTTCTGGGCCCATTTCTTGCCGAACTCGATGGCGCGCACGACATCCGCTTCCGGCACCTGGTTTGCAGCGGCCTCGATCATGAGGACACGCTCCAGCGATGCGGTCACAAACATATCGAGATCCGCCTTCTCGCGCGCTTCGCGGGAAGGATTCAACACCAATTCGCCTCCGATGAGGCCGACGCGCACGGAGCCGATGGGTCCGTCGCACGGACAATCGGAGAGAGCGACCGCCAGGTTGGCACCGTTGGCCGAGACGATATCGTGCTCATGCTCGAAGTCGTAGCTGAGGACGGTACAGAAGACCTGGATGTCGCGATGCAGATGCTTGGGGAACATCGGACGCAATCCCCGATCGATGACGCGCGCGAGCAAGACGTACTCGTCGCCCGGGCGGCCTTCGCGCTTGCGGAAGCGGCTGCCCGCGATCTTGCCGCCGGCATAATATTTCTCCTGATACACCACCTGCAGCGGCAAAAAATCGACACCGACGCGCTCCTTGGCGCTGACGGTGCAGTTACAAAGCGACACGGTGTCGCCCAGGCTGCAGACCACGGACGCATTCGCCTGCGTGGCGAGAGCGCCGGTCTGCACCTTGAGGATTTGATTCCCGAGCTCGAGGGAATATTCCTTGGGTTTTCCTAACATGAAAGAAAGGGGAAAGAATAGAGTTCTTCCCCGATAACTGATCCTTACTCCTACTGGATTCACCTCTGAATCTTCGACACACCTTTCGATGTCAGGCTGAGCCTGTCGAAGCCTCGGACGTAAACCCAATCTATCCCGTAGAGCGGGATCGAGAGTAAGAAAAGACAGTGACGGGAAAGAGCTGTAGGCATAGTACTCTTTCCTTTGTATATAGAGAAGAATTTTATTGTCCGAACCCGTTACCGCAGCGGAGATTCACCTGTAGTGAGCTTGTCGAACTATGAATCCCCGCTGCGGGAATGAAAAAAGCGACCTCTCGGTCGCTTTCATTTCCAATGATGGAAACGATCTACTTCTTGAGGTCATGCGTCTCGAGCACTTCCTGGTACTGCTCGGGCTTGTTCATGCGTAAATATGTAAGGAGCTTTCGGCGCTGGGCGACTTTGCCGAGCAGTCCGCGGCGGGCGGAGTGGTCCTTCTTGTGTTCCTTCAAATGGTCCGTCAGCAATCTGATTTCTTTCGTGAGGATGGCGATCTGGACCTGCGGGGAACCGGTGTCCTTGGCGTGCGTGCGATGCTTGCTGATGAGGGTTTTCTTCTGCGTGCGCTTGATAGCCATACTTTTTTGGAATGGATAAAAAGATTCTTGCCGCGCCTCCGGATGGGGCATGCCCCAAGCGAAGCGTGGACGGACACCTATTCTAAGTGGTGGGCCCAGAAAAGCAAGGTAGGCAGCCAAAAAATGTCATCCTTCTGCGCTGTAGCGCATGTATGGTGTACAGGAATACACCTG
>DAISLF010000037.1:0-7888 GCA_036820585.1 Candidatus Peribacteria bacterium
ACATCGTGGAAGCTGCCGCCTGCTTCCGCGCGGTGCACCGCGAACACGTAGAAAACCATGCTGCGCACTTTGCTGCCGCTGCCGAAGTAGGCGCGGCGGAATTCCGTTTCGTAGCGCATGGCGAGTCCTTCGTAGAGCGTCTCTTCGTCAATCTTCAGGGGCCCGCCGCCGAAGACGAACAGCCGCTCGCCGTTCCAGGATTGGCGCGCGTGTCCTTCGATCTCATGGGCGATGAGCCCGAGGAGCCGCTCGCCCGTCTCGCGCGTCTTTTCGGGGATGAACACGGTGGGGCCGCGCACCGATTTATCGCGCACGTCGATGGCGGTTGCGCGCCGGTCGATCTCCACTTTGTAGCCGCTGCCGCGGTCCGCGCGCCAGAGGATGTCGTATTCTCCCAAAGCCCATTCGAAGACTTCCTTCACCGCCGCCGCATCGAAGGTGAGCGCGCGCAGGTATTCCTTCTCTTCCGTCGTGAGCGATCCGCTGCCTGCGTCGGATTGCGCGGTATGCTCGCCCGCCGTGAGCCGCGCGAAATCATTTTCGGCATATTCGAGGATAAGCGGATCCACGCCCGGATATTTGTATTCCATCGCGTCGCGGATGAGCCGCTCGTCTTTTTGCTGGATGCCTTCCACCAGGTCGCAGGTGGCCAGATCATCTTTGATTTTGAAGTAGAACATCAGCTTCACCAGCTTCGCGGCACGGTCTGCAGGCTTGCAGGCGCGCACGCGGGCGAGGAGCGCCGCCAGTATGCGCCTGCTGTCGCCGAGCGGAAATGCTTGCGCGTAGTCATACACGAATTCCGGCTGGTAGATGCGCCCGCGCTTGTAGGCGACCAGGAATTTCTGCTTCTCCTCGCGCAGGCTCTTGGGCTCAGCCGTGTAAATCTCCACCGGATTCCACGTGCCCGTGATCCCGGGCAATTGCAGCGCCGCATCTCGCAGTGCTTCCGGCAGATCCTCGATGCGCGGCACTTCCACTTTGTCCACGTTTCGTCCGCGCCGCAGGTACGCGGCGATTTCCGGCAGAAGAGACGCGGGAGGATTCATCCCTCTCGTGATAGAGAAGTATCGCCCCGAGAGCAATCAAAAACCGTGAGAAGCGAGTGGCAAGAAACAAGTAAAAAAACGAAGAGAGGCTGAGAGAACGAGAATCCGCCGACGACAAACATTCACTTCTTTTGAAAGAGAACGCAGAGATGCACGTCATGGCAGACGGTTTCCTTCTTTTCCATTATGTCACCACGATCCAGCGGTTCCGGGCGGGGCGGCAAGGCTGCGTATACCGGCAAGCAGAAAAGACAGGCCGAGCACATCGAGAAAGGCTACGAAAAACGCGGTACTTCCAAACGCGAGGCTGAGCGCCGCGCCTGGGCGACAGTCAATAAGGTCTCGGGCGGCGGCAAGAAGAGCGGCTCGGGGAGGGGACGGGCGGTGAAGAAGTCTTCGATGCGCAGTGGCGGGAGGAAGGGGGGAAGGCGTTGAAGGCAGAAAAGTGAGAAAGGTGAGGAAAGTCAGGCCGCTCGCGGCTCCGATACATTTCTCGCTTTCCTAACATTTCTCACTTTTCTGCCTTCCCTTCATTCTATCAGTTTCTCATACCTATTCTTGCAGCTATCATCCCTCCATGCGCATTTTCGCTCTGGAGACGAATAATGAGAAGCTGGCCAATAGCCTTGTAACCAAAGGGGAGGAGATTTTGCTGCATATCCGTTTCCATCCGTTTCTTTTTGCGATGCGCTCTCTCCTCTGCCTTCTCTATACGCTCGTCATCGCGGCGGTCGCGATCGGCATCTGGGTGATAGGCGTGCCCGCTCTCGTTTCCTTCGGCATTGCGTTTGCGTTCTGGTTTTTTCTCGTCTTTTTGCGCTTCGTGACGGCGTTCATCGATTGGCAGTATGACGTGCTGCTTCTCACCACCGAGAAGCTCGTGGTGGTGAACCAGACTTCCATCATCCGCCGCCAGATCCGCCAGATGAACCTGGAGAATATCGCGACCGTGAATGTGGAGACGCAGTACGGCAATATCCTGCCCTTCGGCATCCTGGCGTTCGATCTCAAGGAAGGAGTCGGCCAATCGCTCACGCTCAAGTTCATCCCGCATGCGCCCAAAGTGGGGGCCGTCATCAATGACGCCCTCGTCGCCTTCGAGCATCGGCGGCATGCTTGAAAAGAAGCAAGACGCAAGACACAGGAAATAAGAACGTCAGCGTCTTGCGTCTTCTAATACGCCTTCGCAAACAGCGCCATCGTCGTGGCATCGTTGCCCGAGATCAGATCTTTCTTGCCCTGCACGGACTCGGGCTTCTCTGGCAGCAGGCGGATGGTGGCTTTCGTCTTGTCCTTGATTGCGCGCGCGCTCTCCACCGTGCCGTCCCAGGGCGCCCAGATCAAGCCGCCTTGCTCCATCAGTTTTTCGAATTCCTCAAGAGAGCCGGCGGTATATGTATGGTCCTTCAGGTACGTCCCGGCCTGGGCGTAGAGCGTCGCCTGGATTTCGTGGAGCAATGCTTCCATCGCCGCCGCGTCGGCGCTCCCGATCGGCATCGTCTGCTTTGCGGAGGTATCGCGCCGCGCAATCGTGATTTGGTTCTTTTCCAAGTCTTTGGGTCCCAGCTCCACGCGCACGGGCACGCCTTTCACTTCCCATTCATTGAATTTAAAGCCGGGGGATTTCTCGCCGCGGTCATCCAGCTTCACGCGCATGCCTTTCCAGCGCGCTTTCAATTCTTCGGCTGTCTTCAGGACCGCTTCTTTCTCCGCGTCGGTTTTATAGATCGGCACGATGACGATCTGGATGGGCGCGAGGGTCGGCGGCAGCCGCAGTCCTTTCTCATCGCCGTGCACCACGATCACGGTCCCGATGATGCGCGTGGAGAGGCCCCAGCTGGTGGTCCACGGATGTTGCTTGCGTCCATTCGTATCCAGGTAACCGATGCCGTAGGTCTGCGCAAATCCCTGGCCGAGATTATGCGACGTGCCGGCCTGGATCGCTTTGCCGTCTTTGGCGAGCGCTTCGGTGGTGAGCGTATAGTACGCGCCCGCGAATTTTTCGTGATCCGGCTTCTTGCCGCGCAGCACCGGCAGCGCCAAGAACTCGCGGTCGAAGTCGACATACATCTGCAGTGCCGCCTCCACCATCGCATCGGCATCGGCCTCACTCGCATGCGCGGTGTGTCCTTCCTGCCACAGGAATTCAAGCGTCCGCAAAAACGGGCGCGTGCGCATTTCCCAGCGCACCACGTTGGCCCATTGATTGATCTTCATCGGTAGATCCCGGTGGCTCTGGATCCACTTGGCGAAGGCCCTATAGATGACGGTCTCGCTCGTGGGACGCACGTAGAGCTTCTCCGAAAGCTCCTTGCCGCCGCCGTGCGTGACGACCGCGCATTCCGGCGCGAAACCCTTGATGTGCTCTTTCTCTTTATTGATGACGGACTCGGGGATGAAGAGCGGGAAGTAGACATTCTCCACTCCCAGCGCCTTGATGCGCGCGTTCAAATCCTGCTGGATCGCTTCCCACAGCGCGTAACCGTAGGGCTTGAAGATGATGCAGCCCTTCACGTCGGCATAGTCGGCCAGGTCCGCCTGCGCGATGGTATCCAGGTACCACTGTGGAAAATCGTCTGTCTGGGAAGCGAGGCGGGACATAGGAGAAGAAACAGGATGCAAGAAATAAGAATCAAGAAGTGAGAATTTTTGAGTGAAAAGTATAGATCATTTCTCGCAACGCAACGTTCATGGAAAAATCATAGCGAAGTGACGAAGAAACAAGAAGCAGGACTCAGGAATCAGAAAATATGACCATCTTGTATCCTCCGTCTTTTTTCTTCTTACATGCTCAGCCAGATGCCGATCATCGTGATCGCGGCGCCGAAGCAGATGCCGCCGATCACTTCCAAAAAGGAGTGGCCCAGGCGCTCGGTGAGATGCTCCCAGCTTTGGAGGCGATTGAGCAATTTAGCTTGTTCGCCGATGGCTCTGCGCGAGCTCATGGCGTCGTACCAGGTGATGAGGGCGAAGACGAACGCGATGGCGAACTCGGTGGATTGCATTCCGAGCTTGCGGCCGACGACGATCAGGAGCGACATCACGAATGCCGAGTGGGAGCTGGGCATGCCGCCTGCGCGGAAGAGCCCGCCTTTCCAGTTGCCGCTCTCGAAGCCCTCTGTAATCACCTTCGTCATCTCACACAGGAGCATGACGACGAGCGGAATCAAAAACGGATAAAGGCGGAGGAGGGACATAGAGTGAGTATAGCGGGAAATTATTTAAGGTTTTGCAGTTGGAACAGAAGCTGGCGCAGGAGCATCCACGTGGGTAAATGTTATTGCATCTTTTACTTCGCGAAGCTTTTCATTAGAAACCGGATCTTTCAGTGTATCAGTAGATGCTTCCTTTTCTCCTAATTTCTGAACGAGCGGTCTCAAATACGCAATGTTATCAATGAGTTTTGGAGCAGCATTCGCGGGAGTCTGTGCCAATGTTGAGAGAACATTTTCTAGATCACTTAATCTCACGAATGCATGATCCGGAATACCTGCTACCGCGGCTGCCGTAGTAAGTAACACATCATTTGCCTTTGCGATATTTGTTTGTATGCGCATATATCTTTCGCCACTGATGGTCATCACTTGTCCCATTTGCAATATTTTTCCCAAGGGAACAGGATATCCTTTTATCTTGGCTTCTGCAGAAAATTTTCTTTCTCCTATAATTAGCAGATATTCATCCTTGCTAGCATCTTTTTCAAATTGAAAGGATTGGGTTCCCACTTTCATTTCACGCTTCTCAAAGTCGAAGATGTTTCCAACATTACTTGGCTTGGCATCATCAATGATGTTCTTATTATTGATTGTGGATAAATCAATAGGACCGGCTGGAATAGTCTCTGAAGCTTTCTTTGTTGATTCTTTCACTTCAGCAGACGGCTCTCGCTTAGGGTCATTCCCGGTAAGTTTATTTGTAATCGACGGCAAGAAATTGGGAAACATATAATTGACTGCTGAGTATAAACCGATTGCCTGTAGCGCAAGGGTCACGCCTTTCCATGCATATTGCACCGCGGAGCTGCCCCAATCCAAGAGTGTTGATCCAACGTCGCCGGCTTTTTCTTTCGCGCTGCTGAACCAGCTTCCCATCCAGGAGACAAAGGCGGTGATACCGATGCCGGCAATGATGCCCGTGGCAATCGTCGGATTTTTTTCTACCAATTCTGTCGCCCGGGTCGCCACATCAGCTCCCAGATTCACCACTTCGCCGGCGCCTTCCATGGAAGTGGAACCAATCCAATTCTCTGCAAGTGAATCCTGCAGTTGCTTCAACTTGATCGCAGTAGCCGTTTTCGCATCGAGTGTTCCGAGGCGGTCATTGATATCTGCATGTAGCTTGCGCGCTTTATTCAGCAGAGCCAGGTCATTGCGCAGCGAACCGGCCTCTTTCTCCAGCGTGCTCACATCGCCTTCCGGCAAACTGATTGTCGGCTCCTTAAGCGCTTTCGAGACGCCATCGATGGCTTTACTGAGTTCGATGTTATCCATAGAAAAGAGGAGAAATAATTACGGGTTTGAAATGATCTTCCATTTGCCGCTTTTCCATTCGTATTCTTTATTCTCTTCCATATCGGGGGGCAGAGCCTCCAGCGCACCAGATGCCCGCCAGGCCGTCAGATTCCAGATAAGCTGATTGGGTTCTGCACTTTTGATCTTTGCACGCGGCTCCTTGCCATCCTCAAATGTCTTGTCATATTGGGCAATAGCCAGATCTTTGTTTCTCATATGTATGATTGTTTTTGCGATCTCATTCATCCGGCTCAGATCGCCTGGCTGTGTTTTGGAAATGGGCAATTCCAACGTAACTTTGTCCGCTGATTTGTGGAAAATGAGCAGTGCATCTGCAGTTGCCATAGTTATTTTCGCGATATCTTGGCAATTATTCTTCAGTGCCAACGCCAGTGCCGCTGCGGCAGTATTCTCTTTGGGCTTTCCATTCTCATCGATCTGATCTTTGGGAAGAGTAATCGCGATGCCGCCGCCGAATTTGGTGGCAGATACTTCGCTGGTGGTGCTGAACTCTATCTTCGTTGCGCCTGTAAAAGCAGGCAACACATTCTTTTTCAGTTCTATCTCATCGATCTGTGCATCGACAATCTTCAGGTCGGCGGCATTCTGCAGATCGGACCATTGGATGTTTTTCTTGGCGTCAGCCGGAAGACCGCTTATGTTCTTCTTGAGATCAGCCAGCGTGGGGTCGCTCTTGAGGAGCCCGGCCAATACATCGCCGGAAGGAAGGGATTTATAATTGAAGCGGGTGCCCAACGCGTCGCTAATGGTCTTCTTGATCGTGAGATGGGCCATATGACTTGCTGTGAAGACATCAATCCACTCGCCAATAAATCCACCGATAAGCGGAATATTTTTCAAAGAATTCAGCCAATTCATAAGCATTAATTCCATTTTGTCCCGGTCCGGATCATTGGGTGCCAGCAACGAACCGATGAGCGGTATTTTGCTCAGGAACGAAGTCACTTGTTCCCGGAGAGGAACCCAGTCCGGCAGAGTGAAGAGAGGCGCATCTTGCGTGGCAGCCTGCTCAGAGGGCTGGAGCTCGGGGAATTGCTCACGCAGATCGGGGTAGCGTTTTGCGATCGTATTGCCGATTTTCTGCGCGAGGAAATCCAAATGACTGTCGATCGTGGCATTCTTCTCTTTTTCGATAGTGCTTTTCGTTTCATTCACTCTCGCTTCATGCGCTTTGCGCGCTTCATCGAGGAGTGGCTGACGGAGTGAGGCATCCTTCAAATATTTCTTTGCAGTGTCAGATCCTTTGATTTTGCCTGAAAGAGTATTGAGTTCATCGAGCGTGGCTCCCGTAATTTTTTCTTTCAACTTCTCTGCAGTCGGTGCAGTCGGTGCATCGAGCAGATTGAAGGTCTCAACATCTTTGCCGGCGGGAGGAGCACTAGCCATGGGCTGGAAGTGAAAATTTGTGTTAAATCCAAGTATTGTAGCATTTTGGGCTGTTTTGGACAAGAAGAAGCTTCCAGAGAGTTCTAGAAAGTCTTGTGACTCAAAATGGCGGAATAATGGCTTCTCTTCTTCCTTTCCCATGCGTTTCGCGCCAGAAGCTGCTTTTTCTATACCAGTGTCATTCTGCGGAGGTGATTGCGTCATGAATAGCGATCCCCGCGCTTCCATCCGGCGCATTTTAGGTCTATTTTTATCCTACCTTTCCCACCTCTGCATGAACGTCCAGCACTTCGAAAAAGGACTGCACTATAACGATCAGGATCTCATCATGCTCGCGCGCAAAATCGGGAAGCTGGCGACGTATTGCAAGCGATTGAAAAATGAGGATTCCTGGATCCGCGTGGAGGCGGAGCGCCGCAGCACCCAGAAAAAAAGAGACCAGGTGAAAGTGATGATCACGGTGGAATTGCCGCATAAAATCTTGCGCGCCGAATCCAGACGGCCGCTGGCGCTGGATGCGATGGACCGCTGCGTCGATAAATTGGAGCCGCAAATCAAGCGGTACAAAGAGATGCATACCGGCAAGGAGCGTGCCCGCATGGCTCGTTCCCCGCGCGCGCTATGAGACATGCGTTCCTGCGCACCGGAGGTTTTTTGGTGGGCATAACGGCTTGCGTCGCCGTATCGTTTTTGCCCGCGGTGGCGCAGGCTCTCACGCCCGATGTGCCGGGCGCTCGGCTGGAGGCGGTCATCATCAGCCCGGATGACGTGGCCATCGGGCGGCGCATTATTTTGGACGCATCTGCGAGCCGGCTCGTGGGGAATAACGTCCAGTATTTCTGGTACGTGACGGGCCAGGAGGAGCCCATCAGCAAGACGGTGGATGCCATCTTCACGCCCGACCGTCCGGGAGCCGTCACT
>DAISLF010000038.1:0-7815 GCA_036820585.1 Candidatus Peribacteria bacterium
GGGGGAACGATGGAACCCATGATCCCTCAAGAGCTAATGAGCGACAAGTCTATTGTTTGGAATGAAGATGTCTGTGTCGTCGTTAGGTCTGGTGTAATAAACGGTGTCGTATGCTTCTTGTCATCTGCCGCGAGTGCGTCCTTTGCGGATTCAATGTATTTCGCACAGAGAATCTTATGTTGCAAATCTGCATTGGTGTTTACAGACGAGGTGCTCGATGAATCCCCCGTACCAACAGAGGTACACGCAGAAAGTGTGAGGGCTAAAAAGAGAAGAGGAAAGCGGCGCATGTGCAAATGCTACGCCTTAACCCCTATTTGTCCATACTATACATGGGGGGATAGTCGCCAATAACTGACGAGCAGGAAACCGATCCCAGTTATTCTGTTACTCAGGTATTCAGGTATTCTTCGCGCATGTCTCTGACAGCCGTCATCGTCCTGCGGGAACTCAAAAAGCTCTACGGCCCGCCGCGCACGTTTTTGGATTTTGACACACCATTTCATCTGTTGGTCGCCACCATTCTGAGCGCGCAGTGCACCGATGCGCGGGTGAATATCGTCAGCAAGACGCTCTTTCGCAAGTACGAGCAACCCGAGGATTTCCTCAAGGCATCGCTGGAAGAAATCGAAGATGACATTCATTCCTGCGGTCACTATCACAATAAAGCGAAATTTTTGCAGCGCTCCAGTGCTCTCTTGCTGGAGAAATTCAATGGTCAGGTTCCGGATACCATGGACCAGCTGCTGACACTTCCGGGCGTCGGCCGCAAGACCGCGACCGTCTTACTCTATGCAATCTTCCACAAGGAAGAAGGCATCGCGGTGGATACGCATGTGTGGAGAGTCTCGCAGCGGCTCGGCCTCACCAAAGCAAATAGCCAGCATAAGATCGAGCTGGACCTGATGCACGCGACGCCGCGCGAAGAATGGGGACTCTTCCATACGCTTCTCATCAGCCACGGCAGAACCATCTGCGCCGCGCGCAATCGCCAATGCAGCAATTGCCCCTTCCAGAAAGATTGTCCGTCCTCGCTCACCATGAAGAGGAAAGATCAGGCGCAGAAGCGATAGGAACAGCAATTCTCCACAGGGGAAAGCCTTTAGAAAATCCAGAAGAATTTTGACTTAAATGTGATATCATAGTACAATATAAACAATTCCTTTCAATCATTTCTATGCCAGAGCAGTCAGGAACATCGACTGAATCTGTTTCCACTCTTCCAGAGAAAGGAGCCGATTCATCCAACGGCGCCTTCGGTATTGCGTCCGCTACTCAAAACGCCATCTCTGGCACGCTCGCATCTCCCGGCTCCGAAGGATTGCGTACGCAACTTCTCGATGAAATTCGTCGTGATCCGACGCAAAAAATCAATACTCTTTCGGAGAGGCTGACTTCTGAAAAAATGCAGCAGCTCATCCGATGCACGCGCGAAACATATTATTCCATGGACTCGGCGAAGAGCGCGCTTGCTTGCCTGGATGCAGCCTTGCGGAATGCAGTCTTGCTGAAGCACCTTGATGCGACCGATGCTCAGGAGCTGAGTGCTTTAGCACGGCATACCATGGGTCTTTATTTGAATACCCATCAATATCACAATGCGGTCCATGTGCTCAGTATGACGCGTGAAACTCTGCATTTAGCCGAAATTGTTGAGATCTGCGATCCAGAGGCCCTGCGCTCGCTCGTGATTGCAGGATTATACCATGATACGGGCAATGGCATTCATCCGGAACCAGCCACAAGTAAAGATGCAGACGAAGCCCAGGCGGTGGCTATTTTCATGCGCGATGTGCATGAGGCCGAGCGGCGTATCAAGCAAAAGGAGGATGTCGGGTCTCTCGCCGCTCTCGCGAAACTGGGTACTGTGGAGACGCAGGGGGAAAATGTATCGCAAGTCGAGCTCATCGGCGCTTGTATCGCAGCAACCGTCTTCCGGGACCGCTTTGCACCTGCGGACTCCCTTGCTTTTCAGGAATATATGAACGCAATTCTTGTGCATATTCATAGCACCTCCGATGCCGATGCGCTTCCTATCCGAGATCTCAGACGCATGACGAGGCTTATGGAAAGTGCGCCTGCGTGGATCGCTCGCGATGCGGATGTTGTAGGTTCGACCTTTGAAACCTCCATTGTCTGCGCTAACTTACTGAATCGCGGAGAAGATGTGCTTCGTGGTTTCGCTGACAAAGTGGGACCTCGAAAGTATCATAACGGTTTCATCGGCTTCCTTGGTGCGGCTTTCTATAAAGGGCAGGACACAGGTGCCGTAGAGACTGCCCGCGAAGGTTCTCCGCTCTATTTGCCCAAAGGAGAGGGAAATGATATCGCTATTGCAAAGTACGGTAAGGAACAACTGCTTCTTGAAAAGAAGCGGTTTGAAACAGTGATGAGCGAACATGGATCCATGCTGACGATTCTTTTTGTGCTGATAGGAGAAGCGGCGGCGAAGGGCGAGAGTTTTCTTGCCCTGCCTCTCCAGGAGGTGCACAACCGCTTGGCACAATTCAGTAGGGATCCAGAGCGCGTACAGAGAGCGAAGAGCATTTTGAAGGAAGAAGAAATTACGTCGCTTGATATTGATTTGGATGCGTATCCTCTGTTGAAAGATGCGCGCTACCAAGAGCTCGCCATTCCAGCTATGACGCCAGGGCTCATCAATCGTATTTTCACACCCAATTCGCATTTGACCGAGGAGCAGGCGGAGGTTGCCGAAAAATTATCGGATATTGTAAAGAATTGCGATCCTGTAAAGCAGCCCATCCTCTTCAATGTCTTGGAGCTCGCGAATATGCACCCAGAACAATTGAAGCGTACGCATTTTACGAGCGGTCAAACTATCATTGAGAAAAATAAAGTCACGGGACTTGTATTCATCCTTCTCGAAGGTGCTGCATCCGTGAAGCTCAATACTAATAATGAGGAAAGACAGATTACGGTCTATCCCGGGGAGGTCCTTGGCGAAGTTTCAGCCCTCACGGGGAAAGGAGCAACTGCAGATGTGGTTGCGACGACGGACATCGAGTGTATTTCATTGCCCGCCCATCTCGTGAAGGATGAATACCACACGGAGATCTTGCGCATACGTATGCTGAAGATTATGGAGGAGCGCTTGCGACAGGATGAGGTTCGCAAATGAAAGGAGTTGCCGGAGGCAAATGAAGAGGAAATAGCCGATACGCAGCGTCAGATCTTCGCGATGGCGCGGCGGTACGTGGGGAGAAAGCGATAGAGTGAAGATTTGCAGGCAGGAAAAAGAGAGTTTTGCCACATATTACTGCCGTTTTGCGTATTCAGGCGCAGATTATTTGCTTTAGTTAATTTTCATTTTATAATTTTATATATGAGAGACGCTGAAACGTTGCGCTTGAGAATTCCCTCCTCTCTTCATCCGGGTAATATTTTGTCGTATGCCAAGTGCTCGGCTGATGCAAAGTATGGTGCTTCGCCTCCGTTGCTATCGCAAGTGCTGGATGAAGAAATGCTGACATACATCCAGATGGCCAATGATTTTCTGTCACTGTCACCACACAAATCCTATTCGCGAGGGGAACTGGAGAATGGCATGAGGGAAGAGGATCCCGGGGATCCGGTCTGCACATATGCAGAGAAAAGACGGCATTTGCAGGATAAGGCAGTCGCAAGACGGGAAAAAGCATGGTTCAATTTTACTGAATCGCAGACGAAAGATGCCGCTGCAGCCGAAGTAAAGTCTCTTCTTTGGGAAGCGGCGGCAATAGATGCCGCATTGAATGCAGTGGATGAATACATTCATCTTGCCTTTGAAAATGATCCATTGCTGCCGAGACACCGAAAACTTGATCATGCGGGAGAGCGAGAATGCCAGCAGGCATCGGCTCTGGCCGAGAAATTCCGCGCCCGTTTTCGCAGAAACATGGAACGCCTCTGCGGCAGAATCGCAGAACACGCCGGGGAAGCGGAGAAAGAACTGGAGCCTTTGCGAACGCAAGCATATTCCATACTGCAAAAGCTCCAGCGTCTCTTCTGTCTGCCTGCGGATGAGCAGGAGCTGCTGCGCACGAAAGAAGAATGCAATCATCAGATGGATTGCCTTGCGGAATGCGAGGCGCAGTTCGAAGAGATCCACCGCCGCGTGTTGGCCATCATTCCTCACGTGAGCGCCGCGGCAACGCAAGGCGGACAGCGAATGGGAAAAATATACTATGGGCCTTTCAATCAACTGACTGTACTGGATCAAGCTACGGCAGAGCCTCGCAGAATCCGCAGGCCCAAGGCTCCGACGGGAGCGCAGCGGCTGAGAAGATTTCTCACGTTGTTCCGCATGCGTCTGTTTTGAAAAGTTGATTGGAGGATCATGGATGTTTCGACAAGCTTCACGCCGCCGTCTAGTCTGTAGGCATGCAGCAGTATCTCGATCTTCTTCGGACAGTCCTGGAGACAGGGCAAAAAAAATCCGACCGTACGGGGACGGGAACGCTGAGTATTTTCGGCTACCAGATGCGCTTTGATTTGAGCGAGGGCTATCCGCTTCTGACCACCAAAAAGCTCCACACGCGTTCGATTTTTCATGAGCTCTTGTGGTTCCTGCGGGGCGACACCACGCTCGCCTACTTACAGGCGAACAAGGTGACCATCTGGGATGAGTGGGCGACGGCCGACCAGTGCGCGCGGTTCGGCAGAAAGTCCGGCGATCTCGGCCCGATTTACGGTCACCAATGGCGCAACTTCGCTGCGACGCTGCGGTCGGATGGAACGTATGCGAAAGACGGCGTCGATCAGATCGCACGCCTGATCGAAGACATCCAAAAAAATCCCGATAGCCGCCGCCATATCATCACGGGCTGGAATCCCAAAGAGGCCGATCAAGTCGCGCTGCCGCCGTGCCATACGCTCTTTCAATTCTACGTCGGCCCGTCGCCGGACGGGATTCCCGCTCTGAGCTGCCAACTCTACCAACGCAGCGCCGATATTTTCTTGGGCGTGCCGTTCAATATCGCTTCGTATGCGTTGCTCACCCATATGATTGCGCAAGTCTGCGGGCTTCGGCCCGGCACCTTCGTCCATACGCTTGGCGATGCGCACTTGTATCTCAATCATTTGGATCAAGCACGGGAACAGCTGACGCGCCAGCCGAAGGCTTTGCCCACGCTCAAGCTGAATCCTGCGGTGCGCGATATTTTCGCCTTCCAGTTCGAAGACATCGAAGTGATCGGGTACGATCCGTATCCGGCGATCAAGGCTCCAATAGCGGTGTAAGAGCACTGCACAGCTGAGTAACAGAATAACAGGGCCAAGAAAAATCCTGTTACTCAGTTATTCTGTTATTCTGCCTCCATGATTCTCTCCCTCATCGTCGCGGCGGATGAAAACGGCGTCATCGGCAGAGAGAATCGGCTCCCTTGGAATCTGCCCGATGACCTGCGCTATTTCCGCGAGAAAACCAAACATCATCCCGTGATCATGGGGCGCAAAACGTACGATTCCATCGGCCGGCCGCTCCCGCATCGTCCGAACATCGTCGTCTCGCGCCAGCCGGATCTGCAGATCGAGGGATGCACGGTGGTATCTTCTTTGGGAGAAGCGCTCTTGCGATACGTCCGCACCGATGAGGAAGTCTTCATCATCGGCGGGGCGGAAATGTTTCGGGAAGCATTAGCCGGTCCGTTGAATATTCCAGGCGAAGGCAATCTGATCGTGCGGCAAGTGGTGGATGTCATTTATCTCACGCGCGTGCATACCAAGGCGGAAGGCGATGTCTATTTTCCGCCTTTGCAGGCGAAGGAATGGAAGCTCAAGAGCACAAAAGATCATCCCGCTGATGAACATCATGCGTATCCTTTCACCTTCGAAGTCTACGAACGAAAGAGCATGCACGCTTGAGCTGCGCTCTGGATGAGTGAATCAGGACGGTCATTTTCTTGGCTTTATGAAGGCATGAATCTTTGTATACGCCCTTTCTCTTGTTCCAATGCTGTTCATTTCTCCGATATGCGCCGATACTGCGGTCACTTTCATTTCTTTCCCAAATATTCGTATGGAAGCAACAACAGAAACCGTCGTCCCTGCAATTGAGAAGGATGCAGAAGCAGTCGAGATGAATCCAGAGCAAGTGCAGGAACAGCAAGAAGTGCAGAAGGAAATGCTGCTGGCACTCGAGGAATTCAAAAAGAGCTTGGAAGATGCAACGAAAGTTGAAAAAGCGGCAGCGTAAACAAAGAGAAGAGATTCGTCGCCGCGGCCCAGAGTTCGCGGCGATTTTTACTGAATTATTTTCACCCGATCGGCAGGCGTTCCTGCAGGCGGCGGACGATCATCGGCATCATCGCATTTGTGGCTTTGTGCAGAGCGTCGCTTGATCATCCAGTTGTTCGCTTGGTTCTCTGGTTTCCGGATGACGGAAGACAAGCACAATAGCGGCATATGGCAGGCATCAATACACCATCGGCAACGGACGACGACCAGGTAGCGGAGACGGCTCATGCCGTTGAAACGGATATCGCCATGCGTTCCCGTACCACTGGCGAAGCAATACGAAAGATGGAAGATCTTTCCAGGAATAATATTGATCAATGGGCGGATGGAACGACGGAGCATGCTATGCATGAGCTGAGCCGGGCGCAGAGACAGGAACTGCGAGAAGTACTCGCAGCGGACGCGAAGGCCGGCAAAGAAGTATTTGCCGGGAACGATTTGCACCTGAACGATTCATTTATCGGCACGCATGTGCAGGGGCAGGCGCTGGTAGGCGGCGGGCAAGGTGGAGTGGAACTTTCCAGCGAGAAGGTTGTAGGATTGTCGGATGACGCGAGAAAAATGGCAGCCAAGGATGTAACGATGCACGAGCTGTCGCATGCGACCGAGCAAAAGCCCATGCATTCTGTGTATACGGACCGCGAGATCACATCATTTGATTTGCATGAATTGCGTTCGGAACAGGCAGGAGCGGTGGCACGCGGCAAGGGTGAAGATTCGATCCGCGAAGATGCGCCGCCCGATTATGTCGCAGCGCACAAAAGTGGAAATGAAATGAAGCAGTGGGGCGTCGAGACTGCACAATTTCATCAGCGCGTTGCGGCCGGTGATTCCGTTGGGCTGCAGGAAGATCTGATACGCGGCGGCCTCGACCGCAATAAGACGGATTTCTTGGAGGTCATTCAACGTGCCCAAGAACGCGGTTTCATCTACGCGCAAGCAGCCGTTCATATCGCCCAAGAACGCGGTTATACGCGCAGTGACGCGGAAGCCGTCATGAGCATGGCCGCCTAGCTTCTCATGACCGCACCAAATCCAAAAATTCCTGGCGCGTGCGCGCATCGCTCTTGAAGCTGCCTTTCACGTGGCTCGTGACGGCGAGCGAATGCTGCTTCTCCACACCTCGCATCATCATGCAGAGGTGGCTCGCTTCGATGACGACGCCGATGCCTTTGGGTTGCAGCACTTCATCCAATATGTCGCAGATCTGCTGGCCGAGGCGTTCCTGTACCTGCAGCCTGCGCGCGAAGGCATCCACCACGCGCGGGATTTTGCTGAGGCCGATGACGTGCTTATCGGGGATGTATGCCACATGCACTTTGCCGAAGAAGGGCAGCAGGTGGTGCTCGCAGAGGGAATAGCACTCGATATCTTTCACGATCACCATGCCGTCGGTGCCGGTGGGAAAGAGCGCCTTCTGAAGAATTTTCTTCGGGTCTTCCCGGTAGCCGGAGGTGAGGAACTTCCACGATTCCGCGCAGCGCTCCGGAGTGTTAAGAAGCCCCGGCCGGGACGGATCTTCGCCGATGGATTCGAGGAGGGAGCGGAAGAGATGATCCATGAGAGGGGGAGTGTAGCAGC
>DAISLF010000039.1:0-7772 GCA_036820585.1 Candidatus Peribacteria bacterium
GGTGCTGACTTGGCAGAGGCCCCCGCCATAGTCGGGCTCGGTGCGGTCGCCTTTGATGACGAGTTCCTTCAGATAGCCCGTTGTGCCATCCACGCGGCCGAGCGTGGTATCGAAGGAGAAGACGGCATTTTTGGGAATCAAGTATCCGTTGAACTTGCTCAGGCCCGTTGCGATATTGTGCCGGCGGTTTTGCGGGGAATTGCTGAAGTCCGATTCGCCCACCGTCACGACTTCCTTGATGCCCTGCGCAGCCAGCGCGGGATCATCCACCGTCACCTTGGGCGCCGTCACCGTGACGGGCAATTCGATTTCCGTGACGCCGTTCTCTAAGGCTTGCACCGCGAGCGCCGCCGCCGCTTCCGTGTCCACATGCCTGCCCGTGAGCCCCACGCCGTCGAAGACAATCGTTCCCGATGCGTTGCGGCCGATCGTCACGCTGCCCGATGGCCGATCAAGCGACGCCCCCACATCCTGGTCGAGCGTTTGGCGGATCGCATCCGCGTCCCATGCGGGATGGCTGACGCGCGTCATGCCATCGGGGAGAGACGGCGGCAGATCGCCGTCTGCCCGCAGCGTCGCGACGGGTCCGATGGGCGCACCATTGTACAACCATGCTTCCGCATCATGATGCCAAGAGGGATGCGTATCCGGATCGATCGTGAACAGAAAATGCTCGTAGCGCAGCGTCAGCGGCGCGGCGGCAGCGGCGTGAGGAATGAAAAATTGAAAATTGAAAATTGAAAACACGCTGATGAAAAGTACGGAGCGGATACCGTTGAAGCGCCACGGACTTTGCAGGATTTTTTTCACGAATTCATTGTCAGTTGTCCGCTGTCCATTGTCAATTTTCTTCTCTTCAGCGATAGCGCGGCGCGGCGTGCGCATCCAAGGCTTTATTCACCAGCGCATCGGCGCGGTGGTTATCGCGGCGCGGAATATGCCGGAAGACGACATCGGGAAAGCGCAGGGTGAGGGCGCGCACTTCCTCGAAAAGCGGCTGAAGGGTCGTCATGCGTACCTGGTATTCGCCGTTGAGCTGGCGCACGACGAGCTCCGAATCCAAGTGGCAAATGAGCCGGTTGGGCTGATAGCGTTCGGCCATTTTGAGGCCTTCGATGAGCGCGCGATACTCGGCGATATTATTGGTCTCCACGCCGATGCGCTCGGCTTTTTCTTCGAGCGTCACGCCCTGCGCCGGATCTTCCAGCAGGCAGCCGATCGCCGCTTCGCCGGGGTTGCCGCGCGAGCCGCCATCGGAAAAAAGATGGAGCGTACCGCCGATACTCCGGGGCAGGTCATTCTCTTCGCCCAGCATCGTCTGCGTCGCGAGCGCTTCTTCCAACGTATCGACAACGAACCGTTCCCGGTCAATCGCGCGCGGGAAGAGTTCCAGGAGGCGCCGTTCGAGGGAAGCGGGGAGGCGGAGCATCTGGGAGGGCATCATACTCCTTTGACGAGCGGATGCATCCATGCACCGGGAGCGTACATTCAATAGGAAAATTCTCTTTCAAGATTTTTGAAAAAAGAGCCAAATGTATAGTGATGGAATTTCGAGGCGATTGCGGCTTTGCTCATTTGAGCGACAAAATTCCGAGGAGGGACAGTGACCACATAGCAAGCGTCGATAATATCGTTTCGGACTGTCCGTAAGGGATCGCACCGCTGGTCTTTTTCCGGCCAGGTAAATGCCACATGAAGTTTTGTAATTTTCGTAGGCGCATTGCTTTCTCGGTCCTGTATTTTTTGCGCGACGGACAGAAAGCGCCGCCGATCATTTTCGCTTTTGTACTCTTCCACCAAATCGAGCGACGTGCATACGTCACAGAGGATGAGTTGCTGAGAATCGGTTTCATCAAAAAGAACAGCGTCAAATTCAGCGAACATATCTTCAGCGGTTTGTCCTGGCCATGTTCTCCGTACGATAAAGTTTCATGTTATCCGTATGTCCGAAACATCCGATGCAGTTCGGGAAGCGGAGCAACGTGCCCGGGCTTCCCGTGAGGATATTCAGGCTCTCCCGCCCGAAACTTTGTATGAATTTCGGCAGCATTATGCGAAACATCAATTCTCCGCATTGGCCGACTTGCGTTATATGTTCCGCCCTTTCCGGAGCAAGATCCGGTGATTTTTTCTTCTGTATAGCCATTCCTTCCATGACGGCTTGAATACACCTGCACCATTCATCCGCGCCTGCTTCTTTGATCCAGGAAAGTATATTGGCGGATGTGCAATGACGAATCATGAAATCCTGCATCGATGTCATGAAATTTCTCATCAGCAGCTCTTGGCTGGAATTATATTCCGGGAGAGGAGCGTGCACTTTTTTCGGGAACGGCGGAGCCAGTATGCATTGTCGCACCGCTGCGGCTCCGTTTATCGTTTCGCGCAATACAATTGATGGTGCACTTGCCGCCGCAAGAGGCGGCACAGATGTCGATGCTTCAATGTTCTCGTGCATGGATTGAAGTAAGGATGCATCTTGCGCGATGTAGGGCAAAACTCAAGGATTTACCTTTGAGAGGCGGAATAGCGCGTGCCGCATAGGGGAATTAGGTGCAATCACATTTGTCCCCGCATCCACACGCAGCATCGCTTCGATCACCTGCCGGCAAATCCAATTTGAATCTTCCGTCGCGGAAATCGATCGTCGCGCCGCCGATGCGTTTGAGCGTGAGGACCGAGGCGAAGATGCGCACGTCCGGTTCTTCCTGATTGCGAAACGTTTGTTCGCCGGCCTGCGGCTCCGGGCGGAACTCCATGCAGAATCCGCCGTGACCGTCCACGATCACGGCGAGTCCTTCGCCCGTTTTTTTCTCGCTCTTCGCCACATCGCGAATCGCGCGCGCGGCGGGCGCCGTGAGCGTCAGGCTGGCCGGACGCTCGGGCATTTCCCGGATCAAGCTATTGAGATCCGACACCAGCTCATCGATTTCGTCGGGCTCGAAGCCGTGGCCGAGGCAGCCGTCTTCCAGCGTTTCGAATGCATTTTGTTCGCAGCCGAAGCAGTGGAGCCCGTACTCGGCCAAGATATCTTTGGATTCCGGACACAGCGCGACGATATCGGCCACGCACATGGTTTTGACGATGCCTGCTTGGACGGATTTGGCGGGGATGGCTTCAGTATAGAAGAAAAAGCCGAATACCACTGATCAAATGCCAAGAAAAAGAAAAAGTACAAATGTCAATTTTCAATAATACCACCTTATATTTGGGAGATTTTACCCTTTGGTATTTTCTTGTAATTTGGCGTTTGGGTCTTGGGATTTCCTCTTCCTTTCCCTACCATGCTTCCATGCTCCGTCCGCCGCACCTCTTCCTTCAGGCCGCTCTTCTCTTGCTCACGCTCATCGTGGGATTGCGCTTGGGCATCTATCTGGATCAGGCAGGCATCGTCCGTGCCGGAGGAAATCTGCTGCAGAGTGTGCAGGTGAAGGGCAGCGGGCAACTACTCGCCGATCCGGAGCATCAGGCGGATCTGTCGCTCTTTTGGACGGTATGGAAATTGCTCAATGTGAATTATGTAGACCCGCAAAAGCTCCAGCCGCAGACCATGGTGCAGGGCGCGACGGCAGGGCTGGTGCAGGCGCTGGGGGATCCCTACACCCTCTTCATGACGCCGAAGGAAAATACGGATTTTCAAGATACGCTCTCGGGCCGTCTGCAGGGGATCGGCGCCGAACTGTCCCTCAAAAACGGCCTCGTGACGGTAGTGGCGCCGCTCAAAGGTTCACCCGCCGAACATGCCGGACTGCGCACCGGCGACGTGCTCGACAAAGTGGATGGCACCTCCATCCAGGGGCTCACGCTTTCGCAGGTGGTGGAAAAAGTACGCGGCATCAAAGGCACGCCGGTCACGCTGAGCATCTTGCGCCCGAAGCAGACGGCGCCTCTCACGCTCAAAATCGTGCGCGACGATATCCATGTGCCGAGCGTGGAAAGCAAAATAATTTTCAGCGACAAAGGACCCGTCGGCTACGTTACGCTCAATCAATTCGGGGAAGGCAGCATCGACGAAGTGCGCAACGCCTTCCTGGATCTGCAGAAGCAGGGGATGAAGATGGCGATTTTGGACCTGCGCAATAACGGCGGCGGATACTTGGACGGCGCGGTGGATCTCGTGTCGCTCTTCGTGAAGCAGGGGACGATCGTCTCGGTGGAGCACCGCAGCGGCGCGCCCGAAGTGCACATCGCGACGGGCCATCCGCTCTTTCCCGATATACCGCTCGCCGTGCTGCAGAATGAAGACTCCGCGAGCGCGTCGGAGATCACGGCCGGCGCGTTGCAGGATCTGGGACGCGCCACCATCATCGGCATGAAGAGCTTCGGCAAAGGGACCGTGCAAGAGGTGATCGCTCTGCCGGATGGCAGCAGCCTGCGTGTGACGGTCGCGCGCTGGCTGACCCCGAAGGGAAAGAACTTGGGGAAGGAAGGAGTGCATCCGGATATCGAAGTGCAAGAGACCGCCGATGCGGCGGCGCAGCAAAAAGACTCGCAGCTTGACGCAGCCGTAGACTGGCTGGCTCATCATCATAAACCTGCTGCATCTTCTTCCTCCGCTGCCGCAGGGTCCGGCTCTACCGCATCGCAGTGACGATCACGCGATCTATATTGATCATCAGACCAGAGAAATAGTGCAGCGCAATTAATTGAATCATGGCTTTTGGATGAGGAAAGGCCACTCTCGAATCGAAAGTTCACACATATGCAGTACTTGGGGAATCTCCTGGGGATGAGCCGTCGGAGGCCGCCTAGAGTATCAATGGCTTTTTCGCCTGAGCCGAAGCCATTTTCTGCGCTGTTGTTCGAAGAGCGAAATTGTAATAGTTCGTTGTCTTTTTTGTGACATATGTGCTATAATTATGAGATTTCACGCGCAAAAACCAATACGAAACATTCATGCAAAAAATATACGTCACAGCGGCACAATTGCATCTCCTGCTCGCGCGGGAGGATACGCACGCGCTGAGCGCGAAAGCACGCGAGCGTTTGTCGTGGCTGCAGTATTACTGCGACCAGGGTCATTCGATCAGTGAGACGTGTCGGCACTTCGGCATCATCCGCGTGACGTTCTACCGCCTGCTCCAGCGCTTCGATCACACGCGTCCTTCGACGCTGGAAGATTTATCGCGCCGTCCGCACTCCAGCAAACATGCCATCTCGATTTCGGCGGTCGCATTCGTCCGCGCGTGCCGCGAAGCCTTTCCCCAGATGGGCAAAGAGCAGATCGCTGCGAAATTTTTGGCAGAGCATGGCACGCCATTGTCGCCCTCGGCCGTGGGGCGCCTCATCGCGCGCGAAGGATTCTACTTCGGCGATACGCCTCTGCATGCGCGCAAGCGTTTCGAATCCGGACTCGGCGAAGACGATACGACGGAAGCGATGACCGGCAATGAACAGGCTGATCGCTCCCCTCTGCACGCTTCACATCCGCAAGATCTTGCTTCACAGCCATCGGCGCCCGCTCTTCCTGCGCATGACTATTTCTTGTGGCGGATGCACCGCTGGAACTGGCGTCGCCTGAGGCGGGCGTTTGTGATCGGCAGTCTCCTCGCCAATCTCGCGCTCATCGCGATCTTCCTCTCGACTATTTTCCTCGAATCCAAAGGTGCTCCGCCCGTCATGTCGGGGCAGAGCGTTTCGGCCTCCATCACCGAGCTTCCCATCCCATGAGACCGATGCATTTCCTTCATCGGCTCTTTTCCCGTCTGGTTCTCAGTCGTGAGATTTCGAAGCGAGCGGGCATCAGGCGGATCAATTGCCCGTCCCATCGCTTGCATTCCTTCAGAAGCTTCTGGAATGTCAAAAAGAGAGCGGCCGCATCCCTCTGCGGAACACGGAGCTACACGACCGAAAAAACCTCTTCCGACAGCAGCGATGCAAAATCATCATCGTTCGTCACGATGATCCGTTGCTCTTTCCAGGAAGCTGCCGCTATCGCTTTGTCGGATGTCCCTGTAGGCAACCTGCGCACGTCGAAGCCTCTTTCCTTCAAAAATCTTTCGAGATCGCGACGGACATTCTCATCAAGCAGGAACCGGATCGCGGGTATTGATGACGACATAGCTTTCGCGGGTAATGGAACTGGCGTACTCCAAGGCGGCGCGGAGATGGGCGGCGCTCAATGTGGGGAATGCAGCGCGAATTTCCGCGGGAGTGGCGCCTTCGGCGAACATCTCCAGCACCTGCCAGATCATGACGCGCATTCCCTTGAATGTCGGTTTGCCGTGGCAGATAGCCGGATCGGCGACGATATGCTTGTGGAGGCTGATGCGCATGCATCGGCACTCTATGACCGAGGCGCTTCTTCGTCAATGAAGTCAGGCAAGACACAAGACACAAGACACAAGAAGCAAGACGCGAGATCCAAGTCTTTCGCCAAGCTCTTCCTGGCACTGCGATTCCCTGGATGGATGGGGAGAGCGTCCATCCCGCGCCTATCCTCGGGAAGAGGCGAACAGGCGCCGTACCTTCGTCAAAAGACGGATCCTTCCGGCACGGGGAAGCCGTCCCAGGCGCTTGCGGATGAGGCGCTGATCGAGCGTCACGATCTTGCCGACCCTGATGAGAGAGGGCTTGGGCAAAGCGCATGCTCGTTGCTCGGATGCGCTCAGAACATAGGAGTCGCGCGTCGGTTCTTTGGGAATGCGACTCGTGAGCGCGGCCACGATGACGTCTTCATGCGTATGGTTGAAAGTAGCGGAGGAGAGCACCACGCACGGACGTTGCTTGAGGGTGGAGAAATCCGTGAAGGGAAAGGGAATCAGCAAAATATCCCCAGGTTCATAGGTTGTCATACGCGGCATCGGCAGTATTGTTCCAGAAATCAAAGGACGGCTCCGTGGCTTTCAGCAAGGCTATGTCTTCCGGCGAGAGATCCAGCAGATGTGGAAGGTGTGCCAGGAAGACACGCTGCACTTCGGGTTTCGCGCGGCGCAAATGTTCTTCGAGTTTTGCGAGGGATGTGGACATGGCGTGAGAATATCGGGCGGGACGCTTCTTCGTCAATGAAGTCAGGCAAGACACAAGACACAAGATCCAAGTCTTTCGCCAAGCTTTTCCTTGCTCTCACGCTCCTCTCCTCCCTCAACCTCGAGAGCATCGCAGGGTCTTTCGTCATCCCCCCCGTCCACGCCGCCGCCGGCATCCCCCGCATCATCAGCTACCAGGGCAAGGTCTCTTCTCCGAGCGGCACGGCGGTGGCCAATGGCTCTTATAACATGCGCTTCAAGATATTTAATGCGTCCTCCGGAGGCGTCCCGCTGTGGACCGAGACCTGGAATGCGTCCACCACCCAAGTGACCATGACCGGCGGTCTCTTCTCTATCCAACTCGGCTCCAAAGTCACGATGACGGGCTCGGTGGATTTCAACTCCGATTCTCTCTACCTCCAGGTGGAGTTCGATCCGGCCAATGCAGGTACCTATCCCGAAGTTTTCTCTCCGCGCCGGCAATTCACCTCCGTCCCCTACGCTTTAAATAGCGATCGTCTCAACGGCCTCATTGCCAATCAATTCATCCGTTCCGATCAAAGCTCCACCGCCTCGGGCACCCTGACGATCAAGAATGCAGGCCTCGGCCTCAATATCACCGGCATCGGTTCGGGCAAAATCATCCATGCCCAAGACTCCCTCTCCTCCTCCGGCACCCTCATCGTGAAAGGAACTGCCACCTTCCAAGGCAACACCAACACCCGAGGCACCATCTCGGGTGCTGCTCTTACCATCATGGCAGGGAACAGCTACTTCCTCGGAAACCTTGGCATCGGGAAGAGC
>DAISLF010000040.1:0-7613 GCA_036820585.1 Candidatus Peribacteria bacterium
CGATTAGACAATATAAAACAGCGCACCGTGATTACGGGGAACTTAACAATCGGGAAACTCTTGAAGGAATTTTACGGGGATTGAAGATCAGCGAAGCCGATAGGGTAAAGTTAGAAGCATCGACAGAAGCAATTGGCAAACTCGAACCTATCCAGCCCGCTCCCGCCACTCCTTGATAATTTCACTCTTGCCGTATGTCTATCGAGAATCCCTATCGCGAATCAGAAATTAATCCTGCCTTGAGGGACAGGGACCTTGATAAAACGCGAGAGGGATTGGAATCCGTCGAACACAGATTGGCACTCGCGGCTATTATTAAGGATGCAAAAGCAACAGCTCCCCTTCTGCAAGAAGGCATCAATGAACAAAATACGCATGCAAGCCGTCTCGCTTCAGAGATCTTGCAGCATCCTGTCCTCAAAGAAGGCTCCATACTTGATCGCACCGCAATATTGCAAAGTAATGTAGAAAGCATGAGCGGCGATCTTGAGCATGGACTCACCAAATCCGTGAGCGATGGTCTGGCGCGGCTCCTCCACTCGCTGGACACCACCGCAAGTGCCGGTGACCAAATGAATTTTACGACCGTCATAAGCCGAGCCACGGAATTACAAATATTTATGAATTCTAAGATTGCTTCTATCATCCCTACTCTCTCTCAAGAGGGTCATGATTCCATGAGGGATCTCCGGAAACTTATCGACGATTATATAACAGTGCTGACAACATTAGAGCCACCTAACCATCTCCCTTACGTAAATCAACGACCTAAGTATATTAAGGACCAGGAAATCGTCATGGGTCGTGTGGCTGTAGTGCTCGGCGCGGGAACAATAGCCACAGCTCTTGCCATCAACTCACTCTGGTCAAGATCTCAGGGGAAAGAAGATGCCTCTTTATTGTCCGCAGGATTGTGGGCGGGGCTCGCGGGGCTCGCGGTTTTAGGCCCGGACTTGCTATCCTCTGCCACGGAAAAAGTCGCGAAGGAGCTAGAGCTGATAACAGGAGTGGGCAGCTTGTATCAAACATATCTTTTGCGCCGGTATCATTTCGATAATCCGACAATCGCTCCCGCAATGGCGGACGCGGTGGAGAAAATACACGCAGCAAAGAAAGATGATGTCGACATGGGCAAACTGCTTGATTCGCCCAAGCCGCTGACTAATGAACAGAAAACTCAAATTCTCGACTATCTCGCCCCCATGGGATCACCTGCGCGTCAGACGCTGGCGTCCATGCTCGATAGCAATGTCCCAAACCAGAAAGAAGGCTACGATTTCCGCTTGTTCGTAAGTATCGTTCGCTCTGCCAAAAGCGAGGAAGCGCAACAGGTGATGCAGCGTTATGTGCGCGTGGGAGCCAGCCCGGCCGCCTTTGCCGCGTATATGAAAAACGCCCGCGGTCCGCGGCCTGCCTCAAAGAATCAGGCGACTTCTTTGCGCTTGAGCTCGCGATGATACGCTTCCAGCACATCGCCTTCTTCCACCGGCACGGAGATATCCACGCGCATGCCGCACTCGCTGCCTTCTTTGGCTTCCTTGATGTCTTTATCGATATGCTTGAGCGACATGATGCGCCCCACTCCCACTTGCTCGCCGCTGCGCTGCAAACGGAATTGCACGCGCTTGATGATGCCGTCCATCACTTTGCCGCCGATGATCTGCTCGGATTTCTTGCGCAGGAAAATGCCACGTACTTGCAGATGTCCCAAAATGACTTCTTCCTCCACCGCTTCCACAAGGCCCTTGAGCAGCGCATCCACTTCGTCGAGCAATTGGTAGACGATCGCGTATTGCCGCACCTTCACGCCTTCGCGCTCCGCGGTGCGCAGCACGTCGGCCGATACGGGAACGTTGAATGCCAAGATGACGCCGTCGCTGGCGGAGGCCATCATCACGTCACTTTCGGACACGGAACCGATGGCGCCATGGATCACTTTCACATTGATGGAGCCGTTCTCCGCACTGGAGCCCCGCAATGCTTCCTGAAGCGCTTCGAGCGAACCTTGCGCGTCGGTCTTGAGGACGACCTTGAGCTGCTTCACTTTGCCTTCACTCAGGCGCGTGACGAGATCGGCGAAGCTGCGCTTCTGCTGGGAACCCGCAAACTCCGTCGCCGCAGCCACCAGCACCTTTGCTTCTTTTTCGGAGGCGACGACCTGCACGATATCGCCCGTGCGCGGGACGCTCTCCAAGCCCGAAACGCGCGCGGCCCCGGACGGCTGCACATCGTGTAACCGTTTGCCATGCGCATCGATGAGCGCCTTCACTTTCCCCGATACTTCGCCGCAGACGACGATGTCACCTACATGCAAGGTGCCGGTATTCACGATGATGGTGGCCAGGGGGCCGAGCGATGTATCCAAGTGGCTTTCGATCACCGTCGCGACGGCGCTGCGGTGAGGATTTGCCTTGAGGCCAAGGACGTCCGCCATGAGAATGAGATGATCAAGCAGATCGTTCACGCCTGCTTTGGTGACGGCGGAGCACAGGATGAACGGCGTCGTGCCGCCCCATTCCTCGGGCTGCAAGCCATGCTGCGCCAGCTCGCTTTTCACCCGGTCAGGATCGGCGCGCTCTTTATCGATCTTCGTGATGGCCACGAGGATGGGCACGCCCGCCTCCTTGGCATGATTGAGTGCTTCCACCGTCGTCGCTTTCACGCCTTCTTCGGCGGAGACGACCAAGATGACGATATCGGTGACCTGTGCACCGCGCGCGCGCATCGCGGTGAATGCCTCATGACCCGGCGTATCGAGGAACGTAATTCTGCGCTGCTCACCCGAGAAATCGTGTATGACCTGATAGGCGCCGATGTGCTGGGTGATGCCGCCGGCTTCGCTGGAAACCACATCCGTCTGGCGGATGGCATCGAGGAGCGCCGTCTTGCCATGGTCCACATGCCCCATCACAACGACCACGGGCGGTCGGGGCTGGAGTTTTTCGGGATCGTCTTTGAGCAATTCCTCCAGGTTGCGGCTGAGAAGATCTTCGGACTTGGCGCTGCGCTGCTCGCGTTGCACATCCACCCCCAGCTCGGATGCCACGATGGCGGCCGTTTCGTAATCGATGCTCTGCGTGATCGTCGCCATGACGCCGTTGCGCATGAGTGTCTGCATGATCATGGGCACCTGGAAGCCGGTCTTCTCGGCCAGCTCTTTGACCGAAATAAGATCGGGCAGCAACACGATGCCTGCCTTTTTCTTGATCTGCTGTTGCTCGGTCACTCCCGCTTTCTTGCGCTGCTGGGCCATGCGCTCCTCGCGTTGCCGCTCTTCCAAATCCGCTTTGGATACTTTCTGTTGCTGCAATTGCTCCTGCTGCTGTGCGATAGCCGCTTGCGAGACATTATCGAGCGAGAGCTTGCGCAGCACATTGAAGCTCTCGGGCGTCGCGGCGCGCGGAGAGGCGTTGGCATCCAGCGTGTGTTCATGCACGGCCTGCGGTGCATTCTCTTCTGGTATTTCTTTCTTCTCCTCGCCCGCCGTCTCTTCTTTCTCTTCTTCCTCATCACCTTCCAGACCCAGCGTCTCGTAATTGATCGTGAGTCCGCGCTTGGTGGCGAAGAAGCGGACGATGCCGCGCGCGAGCGCATCGGGCACCTCGCGGTCGGTCGGCTTCACGCCGAAATTCACCTGCTGGAGCTCCTTGCGCAGTTCCTGTCCTGTCATGCCTAATGCTTTTGCCACCTGTACAAGGCGCATGGAGTTCGAAAAAAAGAGATGAACGACCGAAGTCTATCAGAAAGCAAGGTCCGTAGAAAGCACTTCGGCACTCGGATTCAAGACTGCGGCGTCTCGGATGACAATTGCTCCACGATATCCCGTTCGTCTTTGCCGCCTTCTCCGGAAGCCAGACTGGAGACAACATCCGTCGTACCACGATCGGAGACCGGCGCAGTATCCGCAGGAAGTTCGGGCTTTTTCTCTTCTTCTTTCGGGGCGGGTAATTCCGCCATAGAATTATTGGAGCGAGGTGCAGCATTATGCGTTCTGAATTCCGGTCCGGCTTCATCCTGACGCTGTCTGCCGATCCCCGCCTTGAGGAGCCGGATGCATTCGAGCACCTGCAGCTGGAAATTATCGAAGCTGCGCACGCGGAAACCCGCAGCGCGCGGATGGCCGCCGCCGCCGAAGCATTCGCCTGCCAGACGGCTGGCGTCGATGGCGGCGGAGGAACGCATGCTCGCCTTGAGTCCGCCTTCTTCCACTTCGGTAAAGAGCACATACACGTCCCCGCCGGGAATCGTGGAGATGAGCTCATCCAGAATGCCATGTGTTTCTTTGCTGTGCGCTTCCATCTCCTGCAGATCTTCCCTGCTGATGGCCGACCAGACGACGCCCGTCTGCATGTCCATCTGGATACGGTTGAGCGCCCGCCCCCAGATGCGAAGAGTGGAGAGCGGCTTGGTTTTATAGATATGCTGGATGATGTCTTGCTGGCACGCGCCGCGTTCCAGAAGATCGGCGGCGACTTCCAGCGAACGCGGCGTGGTATTGGGGTTCTGGAAGCTGCGCGTATCGGTGATGAGGCCCGTAAGGAGCAGAGTCGCCATATCCGGCGTAATCCGCGCCTTCCAATCGGGCTGCTGGAGAAACCAGCTGTAGAGCACTTCGGTAGCGCTGGCGGCCGTGGGGTCGATCAGCTGCAATTGGCCGTAGCCATTATTGCTGATGTGATGATCGATATTGAGGATCGGCACATCCGAAAACAGATCGACATGATCGGTATACAGCTGACCCAGGAGCGCCAAATCGGCCGTATCCACCATCACGATCAAATCGTACTGGCGTTCGCCGTCGCCGAAGCTGATCTGGCTGCTGCGGATGCGGCCGTGCTTGGGCACCACAATGATGTTCACTTTGTGGTCCTCGACGGTATAGCGCAGCTTATCCACCTCCATCCCCTCTTCCATATTCACAGTGATGACGAAATTCTGACTCTCGGCGATCTCCTGGGTCAGCTTCTCAAAACCCGGCAAAAAGCGCAGGGACTCCGGCGGCGCATCGGGGCAGATGACCGTCACGTCTTTTCCCAGTGCCTTAAACATTTGATAGCACGCAAGCGCGCTGCTGATGCCATCCGGATCCACGTTCGCGTGCGGAATGACGAGCAAGCGCTGATGTGCAATGATCGCTTGGAACGCAGCAGCCGATGCGGAGGGAGAAAGACTCATGTATTAATGTATTATTGTAACATTATTTGACATATATATCAATAGTTGTTTTAGAGTTAATATAGAAGCCACATACGCTCCAGAAGAGAAAGGGGCACATGGAACCACAGAAACACGCGAAAACCAAGAGGTTTGGCCGGGCTCTTCATGGGAGAACTCGCTTCCGTTCTTCAACTTCCTGCAGGAAACCGACCGATCAATTCAACGAAACCAGTGAAGCCATTCCTTTTATTCCATCTCCACTAAAAACACTTATGTATCAAACCCTTCCACCAGTTTGCGCTGTAGCCCCGTCGCGCGCAGGATCTGCTCCGGTGTGAGGGAAATGAGCCGTTGGTCGCGCTCGGGTGCGGCATAGAGCACACCGTAAATCTCTGGCAGCATCGGGTCCATCATCTCGCTCAGGGTAACAAGCTTTGAGCGCGCGATGTATTTCTCGAAGAGCGTGGCGCCCGGCTGCAACACCATATCGATCCCCGTGGCAGGCACGAATTCCTCGTGCGCAATCGCGTAATACGGCAGCACCATGCCGTCGCCGCCGAGTTCTTTGGTCTGCACCGGCTGCACCGCCTCCGCTTCGGCATGGTCCCCCATCGCTCGCAAAAGACTGATCCAAGCTTCTTTGGTCTTCGTGAGATCATTTACCTGGGAGAAACCGCCCAGGCACTTCATGCCATAATAGAGCGACACCATGAGGTAGCAAAGCAGCATGCTCGGCATGAGTTTTTTACTTCGCAATGCCTCTGCGATCGCTTCCGGGTTCCACGCGACGGTGATCTGGCCGTCATCGGATTGCAAAATGCCGTCTTGGAGCATCATCCGCACGCGGTGGAGTTTTTCATCCATCGCCCAGAAGAAGAACGTTCCCCATTTTTTCTCGAGCGAAAATGCACCCGGGATGTTGTTGTAGGCCTCCAGCCCCAGGCGCCGGAACTCAGAGTCGAAGAGCGAGCGATGCATCAACGTAGAAGTATCATACAAATGAATATTCAGGAGCAGATCTGTGACAAGCGTTTCGATTTCGATATAGAGCAGATCGGGAATACGCGGTCCGGAGGCGGGCGCGGCTTGCGCGGCGACGGCCGGATGAAAGAGCCGGGGCCACAGGTGGTAATTGATGATCGTGATTTGGCTATCGAGATCCGGTGCAGCCAGTACGTCCGCACGGCCCAAAAACTCCTCCATGAGGAGTCGGATCTGTTCGCCGCGCCCCGGTGCGATGGCTCCTGCTTTTTCTTTTTTGGAGAGCTCCGCTTCCGCTTTCGTCAGATCCTCCCGGGTGAAAGCGCGCGTGGCATACACCACTCCCATTTTGAGCTTATCCGGCAATATCGGCAGGCGGCTGAGGTTGCCGCCGTGTCCCGCGCCGCCATGGAACAGAATTCCGCGCGGATACGCCGAGGCATTGTTCACCGAGACGCTGGCAAACGAGAAGACGATGAGCGAATGCAAATCGGGATCCGCCTTTTCGCCGTAGGGAATGGCGGAAATGAGATTGGCATTCACGAAGAACGGATGATCGATGGGCCCATGATGATCCGTCGTGGAGACCAGCGGATATTTGCGCAGCTGACAAGCCATGCGATCGGCCACCTCTTTGCCCAGGCGGCGCTCCGTCATCGCATGCGCCGCATCGATCAGCTCTTGCTTGCGATGATCCAGCCCCGGAGTCGGATTCACATCCAAAAAATCCCTGGCGTAGGAATAGAGAATCTTATTGCCATGCTTCTGCATGATCTCGCCTAAAATCGGCCGCCTGCGCCAAATGGCATCACGCAATGCCTGTAGCTCCGTGCGCAGGGAGGTCCCTGGAGGTTCTTCGGTCTTCTTGGTGCTTTCCTCGCTTGCAGTGGTACTCATAGTAGGTCACTGGCGTTTCGCATCCGGGCAATGACGGCAGAGCATAGCATGACCCAGCCTGCGATGGGAGGGTTTTAGAGCGGTTTTTCTTTGGGCGAATGGATGCCCTCTTTGATTGTCGCCAGACTATTCCTGCAATGATTGACAAATAAAAATAAAAGAGTAGATTCGACGGTAGCCTGTTCGACGGAACAGTGCTTGACCCCAAGGTCGAGCAGCCACCGTCACAGGTGTGCTGCTCATTGTCAGGAGAATTCACATGCCTGATAGAGGCTATGATGGCGTCTCACTCGGTACCTACGAGGAAAACGGAGGCGACCCCGCCAACTTTGAAACATGGAAGGCCGACGCGGCCGCCCAACGTCTGTGGCGGCAGAGATGCAGCGGATTCGCCAAGGCTTCGTTCAGGGTCTTTTTGAGGCCGAAGAAGCCGGGAAGATGCGTCAGCAACTCAATGAGGAAAAGGAAAGCCTCTTGAAGACGCTGGGAAAGGAAAGCACGGCGATGGACGAGGCATACTTCAAGACGGCCCAACATTTCCTCGAAACATTCCAAACGCTGGCAGACAAGTACAAAAC
>DAISLF010000041.1:0-7561 GCA_036820585.1 Candidatus Peribacteria bacterium
AACCTACGGCGTGGATTGCGGTAAGTCATCTGTGCCTTTGTCTCCTGCGCTCAAGAGCGCAAGCGCCACTGCGATGCGCACGGTGGAAGTGGTGTTCAGCACGGCTCTCGATAAGACGACCGCCGAAATGGTCAGTCATTACTCCGTCAAGGGTATGACGATCAGCTCTGCCAAACTCGTTTCGTCGGATACGGTTGAACTCACACTCGCTGCCGACACCGTCGCAGGCACCTCTTACACCCTCACCGTCACCGATATGATGACGTCTGCGGGCAAGACATTCTCCGATTCCAAGGACTTCACCGGCTACACATCGCTCCCGACGAGCAAAGGTACGCTGGCAGTCTCTGTGTCGTCGAAGAATCCTGTCGGGGACTCCGTTCCCAAAGGTGCTGTTGGCGTCACGATGCTTTCCTTGGATCTGACTGCTTCTTGCGACGACGCCGTGTCGGTCGAGGAGCTGACGGTTCTCCATGAAGGCTTCGGGGCCCAGGCCGACATCGATGGCGTCTATGCTTCCATCGGTGGCGCTCGCGTTTCGCGCAAGCGTTCCATCGATTCGAAGGATCAGACCGCCCAAATTCACTTCAAGTCTCCTCTCTCGATCGCCGCTTGTAAGACGGTGACGGTGGACATCGTCACGGACTTCTCGTCCGCGGCTGTGACTTCCTCCGAACACGATTTCGCGGTGGAACTTCCGTCCGACTTCACGGGCAATGCCAAGCAGATCACGGGTAATTTCCCGCTGCGCGGCAACACCTTCAAGGTGGCTGCAGTGACGAGCGGCACGCTCTCCGTAGCGTATCGCACGGTTACTCCGGATCAGCTCAAAGTGGGCGACAAGACCGATGTGATCGGTAAGTTCGAGGTTTCCTCGAACTCCGTCGAGGATCAGACCCTCTACTCCGTCACAATGCAGCAGAACGGTTCTGCGCATGACGGCGACATCACGAATCTGAAGATTCGCCGCTCCGATGGCACGGTTGTCACGAACACCGTCGCCACGACAGTGAACAACTACGCGACATTCGTCTTCGATCCTCCCTTCACGGTTCTCGAGGGTGAAAGAATCACGCTCGAAGTCGTGGGTGACATCGTTGGTGGTTCGAATAACAACATCATGATGCACTTCGAAGAGGCCGGAGACATTTTCTCCGTCGGCTCTCTCTACGGCTACGGCGTGAACGGGCAGCTCTACGGCTCCCGCGTCGTCCTGCCGGTTGAGACCGCAACATTGCCCAGCACCGAGACGATCGATGCCGGTCAATTCACTCTGGCCATCAATGGCCCAGCCCAGCAGACCTACGTCCCGGGACAGAACGATGCCGTTCTCGCGAACGTCTCGTTCACCACGGGTGGTGAGCAGCTTGATATCCGCAAGCTCTTCATTGCTATCCAGGGTAACACCTCTTCTGGTCAAACTCTGGGATTGTCGAACATTTCCGATGTCATCAACAACGTCACGCTTCGCAATGCCGCAACCGGCCGCAGCGTGAGCCTGGTCCGCTTGACGGACTCCGGCACGTTCGGCACCAACGGTGGTGCAACGGTCGGTACGTACCAGATCTACCGTGCTGACGATCTCTTCGTGAGCGGCATGCAAAACTGGGAACTCCGCGCTGACTTCATCGACAACGGCTCAGGAGTCCACCCGAAGAACGGCGACACCTTCAATGTCCACATCTGTGGCGAACCGTCCCAGCTTGATAGCGGCGCCAACGCTACCACTTGTACGTTCGGAGGTTTGATCGCCGGTTCCACGTCCTTCCAGATGCAAATCGAAGGACAATCCACGGGTGACAAAGTCCACGATGTCCGCCCCCGCGGCGACATCGCCGGCACGTCACAGCGCATCGCTACCTCCAACCTCAACATTGCCGTCAAGAACATCGGTGCCACGGACCTCGCTGTGAAGAACACGAAGAACGTGAACCTCTTGCGCTTTGAGGCACAGGCTGGCGAAGCCAAGGACATTCTCTTCACGAAGGCCATATTCTGTACCACGGCACCCGGCTGCGCCGGTTCCGGTTCTTTGAACAACGGTCAGAATTACACACTCTGGGTTGATACGGATGGCGACGGAAAGGTCGACACCGTTCTCGACGCGGGTGAGACGTCTCAGAACGCCAAAGTCACCTTCGGTAAGATCACCGGAGGCGGATTCGTCATCCCCAAGGGGAAGTCGGTCTCCTTCGAAGTCCACGCCGATATCGCTTCTTCCCTCACGAACAACTGGCTCCAGCTCGCTTTCAGCACCAATGATACATATATCGAGGCTGAACAGGTTGATCGCGGAAGCAGCCTTTCCGGTATTAAGACCAATGCGACTCCTTGCGCCACCTCGACGTGTGACATCACTGTCACCACGACGGCGTCTGAAGCATACCAATTGGTCGGCCAGGGTAATCTCTACGTCACCAAGGACACTTTGCCGCTGCGCAATCGCCAGCTGCTCGGTGGTACGGTGAACGATGAGATCCTGCGTTTGAACTTCCATGCTGAGAACGAGAGCATCAACGTGTACGCTCTCCAGCTCACATCGTCCGGTGGCACTGCTTCGTCCGTGGATCACCTCGATCTCTACCTTGATGGCGGTACAGTTTGGTTTGCTCAGGCAACCGTCGGTGGATGCGGATCTGACGATGTCCTGAGTAACTACGCCGGCAACACCGTACAGACGTACTGTGCCAAGATGCAGGGACGCCAGCTCGTCATCCCTCGCGGCCAGGACGTCAAAGTCCTTGTTAAGCCGATCATCAAGGCTGATACGGAAGGCGCTCTTTCCGGCCAGCCGGTTCAGCTCTTCGTCACCAGCCAGGCTGTTTCGAATGATTCCACCGGTTCCGGCGCCATCCGCGCTCGCGGTGATCAGTCGAGCAACAACCTCTATGTCAACCGCGGCGGTTCCACCGCTTCCGGTGCAATCTTCATCGGCCGCACGAGCGCCGGCGGAGCCAATGCTGACATCGTTGGGAACAAGAACTACACCGTGCTCTCCAAGATCGCGTCTATCGCCAATGCTAATCCCGATGCCAACGGCACAAGCGTGCCGACCGGTTCTGCGGATATTGGTAAATTCCAGATCTCGGCTGCTAACAATAGCAACTCGAAGAATGGTCTGAACACTGTGGTTCTCTCCGGCGTGATTTTCAACGTAAACGCCACGAACGTTGCCTTGGATCCGACCAGCTTCCAGCTCTACAATTCTTTGGCATCGAACATCTTGACATCTTGCACCCCGGAAACCGCTGCAGGTGTACCCCTCGTGGGAACTGCCTCTGGCTCCTTCGCCGTCGAGTGTAAAGGTCTTGGTGGCATAGCCTCCACGATTGTACAGGGTGCGAATGCAGTCTTCGTTTTGAAGGCGAACGTCACGAACAACAAAGTTTCGTCTACTTCGACGTCTACTCTTCAGGTCACGCTCCAGAACTTCGACAGCTTGTCCCGCACCACCTACGGTCCGGGCTCCACGCAAAGCCACTTCGAATGGATTGATTCCGATTCCTCTCCGATTGGCGCTGGCACGACAACCAGTGCGCAATTCCTCTGGGTCGATTCCACGAACACGACTGTCAAGTCCACGAGCTACCAGAGCTAAGCATTCCATGTCTCATAGGAATGTGGCTTCGGCCTCAAAAACCCTCCCCATTGCGGGGAGGGTTTTTTGATACAGGAGGAAAAACCGATTGGTTTTTCCTCCTGAGCTCTTTTTCTCTTCAAGTGGTATCGCTCCAGCCGGGCGGAGCCCGGCTTCGCGATAGTTATTTTTTTGTTTCGTACGTTTCCAAATCTATCTGAGAATCTTTCGCTTCAGTTGCAGTGCATGGTGGAGGAGAGGCTTGAGAATGATTTGTTGCTCTGGAGGATACGACATGGAAGTGCCGCCGAATTTACTTTTGAAGTCGGTGACGCCGGACCAAGGATGGTCCGGGGCTCCCTCCGGTGCGATCCCAAAGAGATCGTAGCGGGAGCAGCCTTGGGCTTTGCAGTGCTGCATGGCTTTCCATTGCAGTGCATAGGGTGCCATCCGCCGCCGGGCGCCATACGATGACGCGCCATAATAGTAGATGCCTGTTTTCTCCCACAAGACGCCGAAGAGGCCTGCGATAGGAGCAGAAGCTGATCCGGTCTCTCTCGTTTTTCCAGCCGCCTCCTGTTGCATTTTTGTGCCATCTGGCCCGTAAGCAAGCAATAGGAAACTGCCGGGAAGATGCCGCAGAAAACATTCGTAATATGTGCCGCCATGCGGCGTGAACCCATCGCGCTTGCCTGTTTCCCGCGCAAGTGCGGCAAATGCAGCCGCATCCTGGGAGAGCTCTACGATGACGCCATCACGCTCTGCAATACCGATGTTGTAGCGTCCTTTGGGTTTCATCTGTGCCAGTATCTCTTCCGGCGTACGTGTGAGATCGAGAATGCGGGTTGTCTCGGGATGTACATGCCTATGCGAGAGTGTAGTCGGCACTGTCGGTACGTTGAGAGGTATTGGAGGAGAAAATGTGAGCGACAGGCACTTTTCCCGCTTCGCTTGCGCGATGACGTATGTGAGCAGTGCCTGTGCGTCGGCTTCTCTGCCGACGCTCCAGAGCGGTCCGCGCGGCAATTCCCAGGTGCAAAGGCCAGCGTGCGTACGATCGAGAACCACGAGCGCCGCTGCGTGGATTTTTCCCTCAGCTTCCACCACATAGATACGCACTTCGCGGCCGCATGCTTCTTGAAATTGCTGCCAGGCAGTGGATTGCCACAGCGATCCATGCGGATGCAATCGCACCCAATGGTCATAGTTTTCTAGGTCGGCCACAGCCGAGAATCGTCGAATCTCCATGCGAACAGTATGCCGCTTGTTCGCTTGTTCGTTTACTCGTTTTTTCGAAAGAAAAAGAATCATCTGAAAATGAACAGCTTGCCCACCGAAGCTTAGAAAGCGAAGACGGGAATCAATGAAGAAACGAGTAACCATTGCGCACCTCATCCGTCTCTCTACAATGGAACTCTCTTCCCTTCGCTTGCTATGGCATACACTCTCCCCGTTCTTCCCTACCCATATGACGCGCTCGAGCCGCACATCGATGCCAAGACGATGGAAATCCACCATACGAAGCATCATCAGGCGTATATCGATAAGGTGAACAAGGCGCTGGAGGGAACCACCTGGGAAGGAAAATCGGTGGAAGAAGTCATCCAACAGCTGGAGAAGCTTCCGGCCGACAAGCGCACGGCCGTTCGCAATAACGGCGGCGGCCACTACAATCACAGTCTTTTCTGGACGGTCATTGGTCCCAATGGAACGGGCAAACCATCGGGAGGATTGCTCAAGGCAATCGAGAGTTCTTTTGAAAGCTTCGAGGCCTTCCAGGAGAAATTCGCCGCGGCAGCCACCAATCAGTTCGGTTCCGGCTGGGCATGGCTGGTGCCGGAGGGCGACAAGCTGATGGTCGTGAGCACCCCCAATCAGGATTCACCCATGATGGAAGGCAAAGCGCCCATTCTGGGCTTGGATGTATGGGAGCATGCGTATTACCTCAAGTATCAAAACAAGCGCCCGGACTACATCAAGGCGTTTTGGGATGTGGTGAACTGGAAAGAAGTGGAGAAGCGATGGAAGGAGGCGAAATAGGAAAGGAAATCAAAGAAATCGAGGAAAGCAAAGACAGCCATCCTCTTGTTCTTTGATCTGCTTGAAGTCCTCATCACGGTTGCCCCGTCATGCCCGCCTGCAGCTCCCATCTCTCCACTTCGCCCACTTTTTTGCTGACACCGTGTCCGGCGTCTTTGCCTTTGCGTTTGCCTTTCTGCTTGGCGCCATTCCCGTTCTTCGTCTTCGTGCCATTGCCGTTCTTGCTTTTCGTTTTCCCTTTCCAGATCTTATCGATATTCACGCGGTAGAGGTTGTTGTATTTCTCCAGTTCATCCGGCCCGGCCATCTTGAGCACATCCAGCTCCGGCGCGAACATTTCGCTATAGCGGTCGCGGCGGCGGATCATCTTCATGGTGCCGTCCTCGTGGATCATCACGACCGAGGCGCGCTTGATCGTATTGAAATTGCACGCCATCACCTGGGCGTATGCGCCCACGTCCATCACGGCGAGCAAGTCGCCCGCGCGAAGCTTGGGCATATCGATGCCCCGCACGATCAGGTCCCAACAGTCGCAGGTGTTGCCCGCGATCGTCACGCTGTGGATACGAGGCGAATTCATGCGGGAGGCGGGCAGCACGTCGTAGTGGATATCCGTCTGCACGAGCGCATCGGGGATGAAGTTGTAGGTCGAACCGTCCGCGATCACCATGCGGCTGTTTTGCCCCAGGCGCTTTTTGGCGATCACTTTCATGAGGCCGATGCCGGCATTGAGCACGATGCTCTTGCCCGGCTCGAAGATCAGCTGCGGCGCGTGCCCGATGCCGTTACGGTCGAGCAAGCTCTGGAAGTAGTGCGGGAAATCGCGCATGTCCTCGATGGGGAACGCCTCCTGGTCGCCGATGGCGGCCGGGAAGCCGCCGCCGAGTGATAAGCGCCGCACGCGGATGCCGCGCTCCTGGCAGCGCTTGATGAGCTTCACGAAGCTGCGGGCCGCTGCCTTGAAGACGCGCGGGTTATACACGTACCCGCCCATGAAGTGGAAACCCTGGAAGTCCACGTACGGGCTTTTACGGGCGAGCTCGATGGCGCGGTCTATATAGCCGATGGGGATGCCGTACTTGTTGCCGCGCGTGGAATAGTTGCCGATCTGCAGCATCGGGTTCACGCGGATGACGGTATCGATATGCTTCTTCAATTTCTTCGCGGTCTTGGCGATGTGCTCGATATCCTCGATGCTGTCCGCGGTGATGGCTTGCACGCCGATCTTGGCGGCGAAGTGCAGGTCTTGCTCGGTCTTGAAGAGGTTCGTGAGTGTCAATTGCCGCGGCTTGAAGTCGGCGAGGAGACCCAATATCAATTCGCCCACGCTCGAGCAATCGAGCTCGAATCCTTCCTCGCGCACGATGCGCAGGATCTCGAGGTTGCTGTTGCATTTGACGGCGTACTGCAGCGCGATCTGGTTGCCGAATACTTTCTTGAACCGGCGCAGGCGCGACCGGATCTCGCTTTCCACCATCACATATAAAGGCGTCCCGAACTTCCCGACGATCTCATCCACCGCGACTCCTTCGATCATGAGCATGCCGCGTTTGTCTTGCGAGAGAAAATTCTGCCACCTGTCGCGTGCATAGCGGCTGGAAACGGGCTGGCCGGCAGAAGCGGGTGACAGAGGCGGGGAGCCCGCGGAACGCTTGTTCATCTCGGAAAAACAAAGTGAGAAACAAGCGCGGATTGTATCGGCCATGCGTGGGAAGTCAATAAAAATCCCCGCAGCGAACGTCGTATGATCACACTTTTCCTTTGCGCAGAATTCGCAGGAAAAAGTTGAAAGTTCCGATGTTGAAATCAATCGTTAGAGTCCGAGCAGCACCGCGGCGATCCAGGGGAAGACCACCGTCACGTCGCTCTGGATGATCTGGTAATAGCTCTGGGTGGAGAGCTTGTCCCACGTGATTTTTTCCTTGCCGCCCGCGCCGGAGTACG
>DAISLF010000042.1:0-7534 GCA_036820585.1 Candidatus Peribacteria bacterium
TATCCATACCGATACCTTCCGCCAGGTGCCCCAGGATTATCTGATCTCGTTGCCTGCCTATACCGAATCCAATCTCTCGCCGGTCTATTTGACCGATCATTTGGGGACATATGCCACCGGCAGAGGACTGGGTAGCCACCCCGGAGAAGATATTGCCGCTCCCATCGGCACGCCGGTGGTCTCTATCGCCGCAGGTATCGTGACCAAAGTTGGCTATGAGGGGGGTGGTTATGGCCACTACATCATCATCAAGCATCCAAGCGTGACGGATCCCGATGACTCTACCAAGCTGACGAATCTCTATTCCATCTATGCCCACTTGAGTACGGTGCTCGTGAGCGAAGGTATTGTATTGAAGAAAGGCGATGCGATTGGCCTCACCGGCATGTCGGGCTTTGCCACCGGTCCGCACTTGCACTTCCAGCTCGATAATGACAAAGCCCCCTGGCATCCCTACTGGCCGTTCAGCGCAACGGAAGCGCGCATGGCGAACCTGACAATGGGCCAGGCAGTGGACGCGGGGCTGCACCGCGAGAGGGGACTGCTCTATACCGCGAACCCGATGCTCTATGTGCAGACGCACGCGGCTCCGTCCGCGACGATTGCGAAGACGGGTGCGATGCAGACTGCCGCTCATAGCGCTTCTTCCGCAGCGACGGTCGCCACAGACTCTGTAGAGCGGGCGGCGACGATGGCAGAGCGCATCCAGCAGCGGCTGGCGCGCCGCAAGTATGCGCTTGTCCTGAATCCTTCTGTGGTGGCGACGGCGACTCCCGCTACCGCGAGTTCTCTATCATCCGCAACGCCCGTCGTCGTCAAAACCGAAACGGTCGCGTATAACGCTCCGGACCCCATTGTGCCCGCCGCAGTATCGACCGAAGTCGCATCTGCGACGTTCCAGATGGCCGGCTCCTTCTCTGCCCTGGGCGAATCGAAGACAATCGAGATCACCTTGCTGGATGCCGACGGCCATATTGTTGCACAGCCGAAGCTCGGGAAAAGCCTGGTCCTGCGCACCGCCTATGGCAGCGCCACATTCATGCCAGCCACACTCGCGGCAGGCGACTTCAAGAACGGCAAGGCAACCGTGCGCATGCGCCCGCAAGCCAAGACGACCATCGTTATCTTGCTGCAGCCGCTTGGTTCCATGAGCGGGCCGATGAAATATGAACGCTGAGAAAAGGGAAAAGAAATCGAAAAACCGAGGAGCGATCGCTCCTCGGTTTTTCGGAGTTGGTTTCTTTTTCGTATCGTCAGATCCGTGGCTTGAGGTTGGCGGGACGCGGAGCCGAATACTGGGACATGCCAAACATCAGGAGGAACAAGACAGCCGTGGCGACGAATTTGGCATGCGTGCTCAGAAACAGCGCCGTGATGCCGAAGGCGGTGCCGACGACGGCCGTGAAGAGAATCACTTGGCGGGGAGACCAGCCTTTATGGAGCAAACGATGATGCAAATGCTGGTCCTGCGCATTGCCATGGAAGATCGATTGGCCGCGCTTGAGCCTGCGCAGGACCACAAAGAGCAAATCGATGAGCGGCACGCCGAGCACCAGAAACGCCGTCGCCACTTTGCCGCCCGAAAAAATCGTAAGCACGCCGATCATGAGGCCGTAGAACATCGCGCCCGTATCGCCCAGCAGCAGGCGCGGCGGCGGAAGATTGAACCAAAGACACCCCAAACCGATGGCCGCCAACGTGAAGGCGACGAGCGCAAGTGCTGGCTGATTGACCCGCGCGCTCAAGGAAAGCAGGCCGATCGTGAGAAAGCCGATGACGGAGATGGTGCTCACTTGGCCGGGAATGCCATCAAACCAATTGAGGGCGTTGATCGTGAGCAGCAGCCATACGATGGTAAAGACGATGCTGAAGGCGCATGCAATGCCGCTATTCAACTGCAATGTCACGTCGCCGTAGAATCCCGCGAGCGGATTGGTGATGGCGCCGATGCGCACGCCGCACACGACGAGAAGCACCGCGATGCCGATCTGCAGCGCGATGCGCGTACAAGGAGAGAGGGGACTGCGGTCATCCCGGAAGCAGACGAAGCCCAGGATCGCGATGGCTGCCATCAATCCGATCGTTTGCACCGTAAGAGGAAAGAGAAAGGGCATGCACGCGAGAAAGAGCACGATGGAGACGATGCCGGCGGGGTAGGGGATTCGCGCGCGCGTGAGTCCGTAGCGCTCCGGGAAATCCAGCAATCCCCAGCGCGGGAAAAGCCAAAGTGAGAGCGCGTGCAAGCTAAGGCTCGCGGCAAAGGCCGCAGCCGGCACGACGAAGAACGCAGAGGAGAATGTCACGCAATGCATCATACTCCCTGCGAAAAATGCAGAAGTGTTGATTGCGAAACGAAATAGGACATTTCCTCTACATTTTCACAGCTCGACTGTTTCCCGCCCTCGCCACTTCGTCTACACTCCCTCTTGTGCAAACGTATCGTACTTTGGATCAGGCCGATCTCGCGGGGAAGCGCGTGCTTCTGCGCGCGGGTTTTGATGTCACGATCGAAGGGGGAAAGGTGATGGATACCGAGCGCATCGAAGCGGTGGTGCCGACGATCAAGCGTATTTTGCAGGCGGGCGGGTCGGTGGTCATTTTGTCGCACCAAGGACGGCCGAAAGGCCAGCGATTGCCGGAGTTCAGTCAGCGGCCCGTCGCGCCGGTGCTGGAAAAACTCCTGGGGGTGCCGGTTCGTTTTTGCGACCAATGTGTAGGACTTGAGGCGGAAGCTGCGGCCAAGAATTTGAAAAAAGGCGAAGTGCTCTTCCTGGAAAATCTGCGCTATGAGCCCGGTGAGGAGAGCAATGATCCCGCCTTTGCCAAACAATTGGCGGCGCTCGGCGATGTATATGTGGACGATGCCTTCACCAATTGCCACCGCAACCATGCGAGCATGGTGGGGCTTGCCAAGCTTTTGCCGTCCTTCGCGGGCTTGCAGCTGGCCAAAGAACTCTTGCATCTCTCGCCTATCATCGATGCGCCCAAGCATCCGCTGTGCCTGATCATCAGCGGCGCGAAGATGGAGACGAAAATCCCCGTCATCGAGCGGTTCCTGACCAAAGGCGACGATATCCTGCTCGGCGGCTGCATCGCGAATACGTTCATCGCGGCGCGCGGATTCGATGTGGGCATGTCCAAATATGAGGAACAATATATGGAGCAGGCGATGGAGTTCATGCTGGAATCCGAGAAAAACGACCACGCCGCCATCCATGTGCCGCGCGATGCGGTGCTGGCGAGCGAACCCAAGGAAGATGCGGTGAAAATAGATCTGCCGGTGGATGACATCGTGGGAGACATGAGTATTTTCGATATCGGCAAGGTGACGGTGGAGCGCTATAAGAAAGCGATCATGGGAGCCAAGATGATCGTGTGGAACGGCCCGCTCGGCTTCTACGAAGTGAATCGTTTTTCGCACGCGACGAAGCGCATCGCCGAGGCGATAGCCGAGGCGACGAAGAAAGGCGCGACGACGATCGTTGGAGGAGGGGATACTATTGATTTCCATGTGCGCTACGGTTATCCGCTGGATGCCTATTCCTTCGTGAGCACCGGCGGCGGCGCGATGCTGGAATTCATCGCGGGGAAAAAGTTAGCCGCGTTGGAAGCGTTGCGCGCATGAAGGCTTCGAAAAATCAGAGGACCCAGAAGAACGGGAATGCTCCTTTCCTCTGCATCTTCCGCATCCTCTCGCAAGCATTTTCCCTCGCGCTGCTTTTTCGCTACGCTTGCCACCGACATTCCCCGGTCGTCCTTGCCACCTTCTTCTCCAAAAATCACTATCGTCCATCGCGGGGAGGAAGAATCCTGGAATTCATTCTCGCGGCGCATCCGGGAAACGGAAGGAGAAAGCATCGTGGTGCTCACGAGCGCCGACAACATTTTTTTGCTGCAAGAGGATGAGCGGAAGGTATTTTTGGCCGAATGCGCCAAGCTTCGCTATCGCGTGAAGCTCGCCAGCAAAGAGCCGCGCGTGATCGCGGCCGCGCGCAAACAGGGGATCAAAGTCTTTGATAAAACACGACAGTTGAAGCGTGTCTTAGATGGTCACCCGAAGGCCGCGGAGGCATTGCGTTTTTTTTCGCCGAGCCTCTGGCGCCAGCAGTGGCGGTCGCGTCTGCAAATACTCGGGCTCTTGAGCGTCCCCAAGATGCGTATCTGGATTCTGATCGCGCTGAGCGGATTTTTGTTCCTCTTCGTCGTGTTCCGTCTGCTGCCATCCGCCGATGTGCGGGTATGGCCGCGCGCGGACGTGATCACGCAGACGATGAATATTTTGCTCGTGGCCTCCGGTGCAGGCGTGCAGGATTTGCCCGAGCATGTGCATACGCTCGAGCTCTATCCCATTACCGTGAAGGTGCACCAATCGTTTGATTTCGACCAAATCAGCCCAGAATTCATCGGAACGGATGCGGAGGTGACGATGACGCTCGTCAATAAACAGCCTGCTCCGTTGACGCTGCGTTCCGGCACTCGCTTGATGAATCAGGCGGGAATGATCTTCCGTTTGGAAAATAGCGTCTCGGTGCCCGCTGCCGGTACGGCGGCCGCGCGCGCGAAGGCCGATCATTTCGATATCTACGAAAAAGTCATCGGCGACCGGGGGAACGTGCCCGCCGGGCTCACATGGCAGCTCCCTGCCCTGACCGGGACGGATAAAAACATGGTCTACGGCATCAATAAAACCGCCGGAGCAGGCGGCCGGACAGCCTATCGCACTGTTTTGCAGGCGAGTGATTTGGACAAAGTAAAAACGGCGCTCACGCGAGAGCTCCTCGCCGCCGCCAAACAATCGGTCGAGGAACAGAGAGTGGCCATGAATGCCAACCGAGGGATACGGCTGGAGCTGCTCAATAAACAGGATATGATCCAGACGACGTACAGCGGATTCATTCTGCCCACGAGCCAGCTGGGTCAGCAGGTGAGTGCGGTGCCCGTGCAGGGGACCATCATCTATACCATTCCCGCCTACGATGCGCAGGCGGTCCTCGATAAATTCAGCAAGGAACTGCAACTCCATACGGGCGACGGCAAGCAGCTGCTTTCCTCCACCATCCAGCTCGATCCGCAGCGCGTGGTGGTGATCGAGTACGCCGATACGCTCCAGTGGATCAAAGTCACCGTCGATATCGTGGGCACGGAGCAATTCGTGCTCGATCCCCTCACGCCCACCGGCATGCGGTTCGGCAAGAGACTGCGCGATGCCGTCGTAGGACTGGGGAAGCAAGAGGCGTTGCGCATCGTGAAAAATTTCCCCGAAGTGGAAAAAGCGGAGATCGTCATTTGGCCGCCGTGGAATAGCGGTCTCCCCACGATCCCTTCCAATATTTCCATCACGCCGCAATGAGCCGCTGGTTTGCCTTTCCTTCCGTGCGGACGGTGCTGAAGGTGACGACGGCATTGTTGCTGGGCATCCTCTGTTTCTTTGCGCTGATCATAGGGTTCATCGTATTGAAATTCGGCGGCGATGCGCGCTTCCCTGCCGATTGCGCCATCGTGTTCGGCACGGCGGTGCGGCCGACCTACGGCTCCAATGGTGCTATCATTGCGGGCGCGCCGGGCCCCGGCATCGTGCGCCGGGTCTCTACGGCCGTAGAGCTCTACCGCGCAGGCAAGATCCGTCGTCTCTTTTTGACCGGCGGCACGGGCGAGGGGATGGCGCAGAGCGAAGCGGAAGTGATGCGGCAATTTGCGATCATGCAAGGCGTGGATGCCCGCGCGATCGTCACCGAGACCGGCTCGCATTCCACTTGGCAAAACCTCCTTTATACCCGTCCGCTGACAGGGGATTGCCATTCCATCATTGGCGTGAGCGACCGCTATCACCTCGCGCGCATCGAAGTGCTCGCGCATGCGATGCAGTGGAATCTGCAGACCTATCCGGCGGCAGAACATGCAGATCGGGCTTTTGAGAGCCTCAGTGTTATCCGAGAAGCGTTTGGCATCATTCTGGAGAGTGTCAATTCATATTCAAGATAAAATGCATTATCTTGAATCAAGTGTCCCTCTCGCTCACTACTCCCCTGGCCGATGCCGTCGATGCATACCTTTTATTTTTGCAGGCGGAAGAAAATAAATCCAAGCTGACTATTAAGAGTTACCGCGAATCATTGAATTTATTTTTGACAGTCTCCCCTATCCGGTCTCTGAAGGATATTTGTAAAGAATCCGTCCGGCTCTATAAGCAAGCGCTCCATGAATTCCGGCAAAAGAAGACTGGCAAAGAGCTGGGCATCCGCACCAAGAATCACCATCTCACCATTCTGCGCGCTTTCTTGCGCTATCTGGTGCAGGAAGAAGAGCTGGATGTGTATCCGCCCGATAGGGTGAAGCGCTTCAAAGAAGAGCCGCGGAAGGTGAAAGTGCTCTATGCCGAGGATCTCGGCCGCCTGTTGCAAGCGCCGGACTGCACCACCAAGGAGGGGATGCGCGACAGTGCGATCCTGCAGATGTTTTTCTCGACGGGTCTGCGCCTCGCGGAACTGCGGTCGCTCAACCGTAAAGATCTGAACTTTTCCACCCGCGAGATCAGCGTGCGGGGCAAACGCAGCAAGCTCCGGGTGGTGTATCTTTCCGATACCTGCGTTGCCGCACTCCAGAGCTATTTGGGCGTGCGTCTCGATCATTTGGAGCCGCTCTTTATCAATTACTTCCACAAAGCGGTGAATGCCATGCCGCCGGGCGAGACATTCCGCATGAGCGCCAATAACATCTACCGGATCGTGAAAAAATATGCGCTGGCGGCCGGTATCATGTCCGCCCCATCGCCGCATACGCTGCGCCATTCCTTCGCCACCAATCTACTGCAAAACGGCGCCGACTTGCGTTCGGTGCAGGAGCTCTTGGGCCATAAAGATCTTTCGACGACGCAGATCTATACGCATGTGACGAATCCGCAGCTGAAGAAAGTTCATGAACGGTTTCATGGAATTGTGAAATGAGGATGAGAAAGATGCGAGATCCGAGTTGCGGAAACAGTTTTTCCGCCATATGTATTTTGTAAGAATTTCCGAGCTCAACCGTTACAGCACACAGACATTTCTACCTTCTTCCTCCCTTTTTATGGCAGAGAACGATTCGAGCTCCATGACCGTGATCGTGGCTATCGTGGCGATCATCGTGATCGTAGCAGTGGCATTCTTGCTCTTTGGCCGCGGATTCGGCCGTAACGGCGCGCCGGGCAATACCGGCACCACTATCAACGTGCCTGTGCCTACCGGCGGCGCCACGGGCGGAGCGGCACAATGAGAAATCACCCGGGCCAAGGACCAATCATCCAGCAGGAGCGGTTCTTGGTCCATCTCCTCGTTGTAAGAACTCCCCGGCTCATCCGTCAGCAAGAACGGTTCTATCTTTTTCCCCCCGAAACCATGGCAGATATTCAGCACGATATCGTTCACCACGACGTGGATCGTACCGATAACAGCGCGGCGCTGCTCACGTTTACCATCATCGCCATCCTGGCAGTCGCGGCGTTCGCGTTCTTCGCCTTCAATGGCACACTCTTCCCGAACCGCAGCGCGACGATCAA
>DAISLF010000043.1:0-7532 GCA_036820585.1 Candidatus Peribacteria bacterium
CGTTCCGTTCGCCGCTCGGTCCGAGCGCCGTCACCGCGTTCGTCGCCGACAGCCGCCAGAAATATCTGCGCGGGGCCATGGCCGGAAGCGGCAGCGTTTCGTCCTCTGCCGATGTGCTCACCATCACGTTCCCGCCCGATCACTATCAGCTGACCGATGCCGCTTTCACGGTGAAAGGCACGGTGATAAGCCAGGTGCAAGAAGTGCTCGTGAACGGGCATGACGCCGCGCTTGATCCGGCGAAACACACTTTCTCCCAGGAAATCTCTCCATCCACGGGCGCAGGAGATATCGATCTTCATATCCAAGCACTCGATGCCGGGAAGAACGTGCTTGCCGATCTGCACCGCACTCTCCAGCGGCCGCTTGCGTCGCCGCAAGCGCCTACCGTGACGAGCCCCGCTTCCACCGGTCAAACGTACCGCACCAACGAGCAAGAGCTTGTGCTGCGCGGAAAGTCGCCCGCGGGCGCGGCCGGCATGATGGTGAATGACTACAAGCTCCAGCTTTTCAATCCGGACAAAGGCGAATGGAGCTACCTCGCCAGCCAGCGCCTGGGCAATATGAAACCGGGCGTGAATATCTATAACGTCACGGCTCTCGATGCCAACGGCAGCAAGAGCCCTGCCGCGCAGCTCACGATCATCGTCGGCGGCGGTGCGGATGGCGTCGTGCAGCCGGGCGACGCAGGCACGACCACAAGTATTGGCTCCGCCGCCACCGCTTCCTCCGCTCTCAATCCCGCTACTCTCCCCAAAAATGCTGCGCTGGAACCCGGCTCACTCACGGTCACCGGGCCCGAAGCAGGGACGTCACATACGGAAACCGGCACGGGCTTCTTGCTCGAAGGCGCAACGTCCGCCAAAACCGTGACGCTCTGGGTGAACGACTACCAGCTGCAGCTCTACAAGGCCGGCAAGAAAAACTGGAACTACATCGCGAGCGCGGACTTCGGCAATCTCAAAAAAGGAGTCAACATCTTTCACATCATCGCGCGCGATCAGGACCAGAAAATTTTGGATATGCTCAATTACACAGTGACGTATGAGCCCGCTCCCGCCGGCTTTTCAAATAACCGGAGTTCCCGCTGAGACTTCAGGCGAGGGTATCATTACTTGACGGAGTGCTTCTTCAACTTCGTCAGCTATCGCTTTTCTCCACTCTGAATCTGCGTCATAACGCTTTAACGCTTCTTCGATGTCGCATATTTCCAAGTGGGTAGGTTCTTCAGGAGCTGACATAGAAAAAGGCGACTATCCCTTGACAGCTAGGAATGAGAAGAGTAGCCTTTAGGTACTTTCCTCCTCTTCCATGAAGTCTCCCCGCCTTACCATCCTCAACTTCCAGAAGACGTTCCCCGATAACGACACCTGTTTGCGGTTCTTGTTCAATGCTCGATTCCCGAATCCGAAGTGTACGGAGTGCGGAGAAAAACGGTTCTATAAGCATCCGACTCGCGGCTGCTTCTCCTGCTACAACGGCTGTTCACACTTCTGGCCCAAAGAGGGAACGATCTTTGACCACTCCTCTACCGATCTCGTGAAGTGGTTCTTTGCCATCTTCCTCATGTCGCAGAGTCGCAATGGAGTGGCCGCGAAGGAACTGGAACGGGCATTAGGCGTGACTTACAAGTGTGCCTTCCGCATCGGGCATCAGGTACGCAAGCTGATGAAAGACAACGCCTTTGCCCTGTTCGGGGAAATCGAAGCCGACGAAACGGCGGTAGGAGGAAAGAGGCACGGCAAGCGAGGGCGCGGAGCCGAGGGCAAGACCATCGTCTTTGGAGCCTTGCAGCGTAAGGGAATGATGAACGCGGCCATTGTCCCGAACGTGAAGGCGAAGACGCTCATGCCCTACCTGGAGGACAACGTAGCCAAGGGGAGCAAGCTGATGACCGACGAGCTACGGAGCTACAAGAAGATTGCAACCCTCCTCGATATGGAACATGACACCGTGAACCACGGAGCCAAGCAGTTCGGCAAAGAGAACGGAACGAACACCAACACCATCGAAGGATTCTGGAGCCAACTCAAGCGTTCACTGGACGGCACTCACCACGTCATTTCCCCGAAGATGCTCCCCGCTTACGTTTCGGAGTTTCAATGGAGGTACAACAATCGGAAGTCGGTGACTCACCTTTTCGACCTTCTCCTTTCACGCGTGTCGTCGCTGCGAGATTGAGGAGCCTGAAGAACCTAGATTTATCGGTACTTTTATTCACATTCCAATAGTATACTATGTCCACCACTTCATCCACCCGACCCATGACTATTCTCGAAGACGCAGGAAAAGTACAACAGGATGCGAAGACATTTATGGACACGCTAGGAGAGCAATTCATTGCTGAGAATAAAGGAAAAACTGTTATCGTATTTCCCTACAAGAAAGTGTACATCGTGCATGATAATCCTCTTGAAGCTGTAAAAATGGCACAGGAAAAATTCCCGCGTGAATTGTCTCACACTTTCACGCTATGAGTGTGATCGTCGCAAATTGTCGTTTTGACAGTGGCGGTAGTATTCTCCTGCCTTTTCTTCTTGAAAGTCTCTCACCAGATTTCAAGGGTCTTATCTATGAAGGCAAAATAGACACTGGATTCAACGGCTACATAATGATGCCTTTTAAATTCGTACAAGAATGCAGGCTCAATCTGAATGCTGGATTTGGTAGCTGGACAATGGCCGATGGAACGCAGACCACTACTATTGATACGATTGGGAAAGCGTCTGTCGTAGGAAGAGCCGGATTGTGCATCGTCAACTCACCAACTGCCGCACCAGACTGCGATATTCTCATCGGACAGAAAATGCTTGAGGCATGGAGTGTGCGACTGGAATCCGATTTAGTGAATAAAGTCGCGCAGCTAATAGGTGTTGTTGCTACTCCACCAGCCGTCTGATTGCTTACTTTTTCGTCATTTTCTCAATCGTATTCTCAGCGTTCTACTGGCCCGAGTTTGTCATACAAATATCCATGTAGCTTCTCAATCTGCTTACCGATTTGAATCGTATTCCAGAAGGCAAGGATGGCTGCGACTGATCCAATAGTAGTTAATAACTGTTGTGAAAATAGATACGACATTGAAAGGGGGAGGAAGGAGTCCAAACTCTACCATATTCTCTACCTAGTCATCAAGGGATAGTCGCCTAGAAAAAAGGAAAGATTTCTTTCATCCTATCCGTTTACTTCTGTTCATTCCACTGCCCGCGAAACGCAAACTCTTTGCGGTCGCGGCGGACGCGCGGGGCGGCTTCGCGCTCGCGAAGCTCTTCGGTGAGCGCCGCACGGTCGCCGGGCTCGCCGATGGCGATCATGGATCCGGGCATGTTGTCCTCGGGCACGCCGAGCACGGCATGGGATTTCTCTCGGTCAAAACCCGCCATCTGGTGTGAAACCAAACCCAGCTCCGTTGCTTGGAGCACCAAATACCCCGTGGCGCATCCCAGATCATGCATGCAGTGGACGTTCTCTTTACCATTTTTGGAAAACGTCTTTTTGGCAAAGCTCAGGATCAGCAGACCCGCGTTCTTCGCCCAACCGTTGCCGGGCATCAGAAGCGATTCCAGCTTCTCCCGTCCTTCTTTATCTTCTTTGGACGCGTAGAGATATCGCCACGGCTGCTCATTAAAACTGCTTGGCGCCCAGCGCGCGGCTTCGAAGAGCATCGCGATCTTGTCTTCGGATAGCGCCTGATCGCTGAACGCGACCGGGCTCCATCGTTCTTTGATGACGTGCAGGATTGGCAACGGCGTCGGTGCGGGATTGGAATGGAGAGTCATAGAAGCGATGACGGAGGAAGTGCCCGGATTGTACGCGCATTCCTTTGGAAATGTTTGCGCGTGTGCACTTTCACTCCTTCCACTCGATACCCAGTTTTTGGACAGCCGCCAGGAAGGGCTTGGGCAGGGGAGCAGTGATGTGATGCTCTTTGCCGTCATCCGGCGATACGAAGCGCAGCTGCCAGGCATGCAGGCAAAGCGAATCGATGCCGTACTGCAGCGCGATTTTCCGGCTGACATTCGATTGGTACGAGCTGTCGCCCAGCACCGGATGCTCGATGGATTCCAAATGCACGCGCACCTGATGCGTGCGACCCGTGTGCAAATCGCATTCCAGGAGCGACGCTTCGGCCGAGGAAGTGATGACGCGGTAGGTCGTCTGCGCCTCGCGTACGGAGCTCATGGAGCGGATCGACATCTTGGTGCGGTCGCCCAGGCTCCGTCCGATGGGCGCATCAATCTTTGCGGTCTTGAGAGCGGGAACACCCGCGACGAGCGCCAGATAAATTTTTCGCACCGTCCGGGTCTCGAATTGTTTCTGGAGCGCAAGATGCGCCTTCGCATTTTTCGCGATCAGGATGCAACCCGTTGTCTCTTTATCCAGGCGATGCACCAAAACGGAATCCGGCGTGAAACGCAGTTTGCGTTTTTTATACAGAAACGCGGCGCCATGCAGCAATGTGGTTTCTTCCTTGCTCATGCCCGCGCCCGGATGCACCGCGATGCCCGCGGGCTTGGTGATGACAAAACACGCATCGTCTTCGTAGAGAATCTCCAGCTTCAGATCCGTCGGCTTGATCTTCTCGAGTATTTCTTTTTCTTGTTCTTCAGAGCGCACGACGTCGCCGGGCTTCACCTTCCTGGAACTTTTCTTTTCTTTCTTTCCATTGACCGACACGGAGCCGTCCTCGATCGCTTTCTGCGCCTTGGCGCGGCTGAGCATGCGACCTTCCTTGCCCAAAAAAGCATCCAGACGTTCGGCGGTCTCGGCGGTCCACTCGGGCATGGCTCCATTGTGCAGGGAAAGAGACATGCTGGATAGGCTATACATACGATGCCTTGCCAATGGATGATGCAGGCAGTACTGTCTGCGTCCTTTCGGCCTCGACGCCTCGTGCCATCGTACGGCAGTGCGGCATGGGCAGGAGAGGCTCTGCTGCTCTCACTTGCAGCAACCGGAGGTTCCCAACGTCTTCTCGACGGGAACCTCCATTTTTTGCCGAATCGGCTGATCTACCGCCACCGCGGCTTCTTCGATATACTTCTCAGCAATGTCTTCCACTGAGCTTCTCACGCGCGCCGTCTGCGAAGTGACTCCCCATAAGCTGGCCGAGGAAAAACTGGCGAGCGGCAAACCGATGCGCCTGTACCTGGGCATCGATCCCACGGGCGCGCGCCTCCATCTCGGGCACTCGGTGCCGCTGCGGAAATTGAAAGCGTTTCAGGATGCCGGACATCACGTGATCTTCCTCATCGGCAGTTTCACAGCGATGATCGGCGATCCGTCGGGACGTGAGAAGCAGCGGGAAGCGCTCACGCATGAACAGGTAATCGAAAACTTTGAAACATACAAAGAGCAAGCGTCGAAAATTTTGGACTTTTCCAAAGTGGAGCTCCGTTTCAATCATGAATGGCTGGAGAAATTGGGATTCCGTGAAATTCTCGGTCTCGCATCGCATTTCACGCTGCAGCAAATGATGCAGCGTGAAATGTTTGAGAAACGGCTGCACGAAGGAAACGACATCAGCCTGAGTGAATTCATGTATCCGCTCATGGTGGGCTACGACTCCGTCGTGCTCGATGTCGATGGTGAGATCGGCGGGAATGACCAATTATTCAACATGCTGTGCGGACGAAAACTGCAAAAGATCTATAAGAAAAGAGAGAAATTCGTTCTCACCACCAAGCTGATCGAAGGCCCTGACGGCCGCAAGATGAGCAAGACCTATGACAATTGCATTTGGCTGCAGGACGGCGCGAATGACATGTACGGCAAGGTGATGAGCATCAAGGACGATCACATCATCCTCTACATGGAATGCTGCACCGATATGCCGATGAAGGAAGTGCAGGAAGCCGAAAAAGCGATGAAGAAAGGCGGCAATCCCAAGGCTCTCAAAATGCGCCTCGCGCGCGAGCTGGTGACGCTCTATCACGGGGGCGACGCAGCTCTTTGGGCCGAGAAAGAATTTGAAAATATTTTCAAGGATAAAGGCCTCCCAAAAGACATGCCGGAAGCGGTCATAGAAAAGGGGAGTCTGCTGGTGGATGTGATGGCATCGAATGATCTCGTGGCATCCAAGAGCGAAGCCAAGCGCCTCATCCAGCAAGGCGGCGTGAAGCTCAACGACAAAACGATTTCCTCCATCGATGCCCCGGCGGAGGAGGGGATTTTGAAAGTGGGAAAGAGGAAATTCGCAAGGATTGTATGGCGATAACCTCAACGAATGACTAAATCATCCCGCAGCTCCTGCAAGGAACATACCCTCGTATCGATTGCGCACATCACAAGTCCCATAGAAGGGAAATCGCATTCATAGATGCCCGCTTGCTGCGAAACCGCTTGCCATTCGGCGCGTAAGCGATTCATCGCATTTCCATCCAAATCGCTCACCGCTTTCATGAGCAATTCTTCGATCACATACACGCGTTTTTTAGCTTCCAGAAGATTTCGACGGGCAGGGGCGATGATCTTCTCGATGACCTGATCCAGCGGTGCATCTTGTATATCGCCAATGTCGGTATCAAGCAGAAGTTCTCTCATCCGTTCAGTAGGATTACGGCCTCTTCCCTCGGGATCAACGATGACCAAGCTTGCCCATCCATCGATCAATCGATCAAGAATTGAATCCCGCAATCTGTCTTCCGCTTCAGGCGTCTGCGCCGATTGAGTATGACCATCAATCAAGAGCGCGACTGCTTTGCGTGTCTCCACTGCAGATTCAATGACGGCATTCGACGGCAGGTGGTGCAGCTCCGGCAAAGCACGTTTCATGAGCTCTTCGAGATACGGTTCTCGGCCTCCGGGCCACACATTCTTATATAATAATTCCGCCAGCTTCTTATCATCCTTGCGAATTCGCAGCGCCTGGGCTGATTTGGTTTGCAGCAATAGATCGCCTTTTTTCCGAGGGGAAGCCTGAAGAGTGGAATAGGAAAGAGTGGCAGTCGGCGTTCCATAATACGGATGTTTCGATGGGATACATATGGCGTCGCCCTGCGTGTTCATAAGGTCAGAAAGATACACTCTTATATCTTCAATACCTTTCGAGAGTGTTTTGCGTTGCGCTAAAACATGCGTCAACGTCGTGAGCATGACAAAAGCTATATCAATGGCAATGGGGCCGTCGAAATATTTCCGCTCGATACAATCGGGTATATGAGATTTGAGACGCTGCAGAATTCCATAGCAATAATCCATGAGGAGATACTCCGTTTTGTCCACGGCGGGTCTCATGGGCCATTGCCAGACTTGACGCTGCAGATACCCTGCCTGCGCAACGAACAAATCAGGACTCTCGGGCAGTGGACGAAATGATGGCGGCATAGAAGGGGAGACTGTAGAACGCCTTTCCATGGGACTCAAACAAAAACAGCGGCCCTTGCGGACCGCTGCTCTCTCTGAGCGAATGACGGAGTATTTACTGGGGAACAGTGGGCGTCGTGGTGGCGCCGGGAGCGGTAGTCGTGTTGGGCACGGTCGTGCTCGGTGCCGTCACTGAATTATTGATCGTGGCGCCGCGGTTGGGGAAG
>DAISLF010000044.1:0-7488 GCA_036820585.1 Candidatus Peribacteria bacterium
CCAGGAGTGCTAGATTCGCCCCATGAGCGCGCTCGTCCTCGTCCGTCACGGCCAATCGCAATGGAACTTGGAAAATCGCTTCGCGGGATGGAGCGATATTCCCCTGAGCCCGAATGGCGAAAAGGATGCGGCGGTGACGGCGGGATATTTGAAAGACATGCACTTCGATATCGCTTTCACCTCCCGTCTGCAACGCGCGAGCCGGACGCTGGAAGTATTTTTGGAATCCTGGAAGAAGAAAGACCTGCCGGTCACGTTCGATTCCGCGCTCAACGAGCGACATTACGGCGACCTGCAAGGGCTCAACCGCGCCCAGACCGCCGCCAAGCACGGGCAGGAACAAGTGATGCTCTGGCGACGGAGCTTTGCTGTCCGTCCGCCCCATGGCGAGAGCATCGAGGATTGCGTGCGGCGGGTCACTCCGTTTTTCCTACAGTACATCCTGCCGCATATTTCCGCGGGCAAGAACGTGCTCGTGGTCGCGCATGGCAACAGCCTGCGTCCCATCATGCGCTCTCTGGAAAATCTGAACGATGATGACACGGCCAAGCGGGAGATCGATCTGTGCACGCCCTACATCTATACGTTTGAGGGAGACAAGATGACCAAGAAAGAAATCCGCGAGATTCCGGGGATCGTGACGAAAGGCGGGACGACGGTGGAGGGAAAATAGGCTGGACCCTCTGCGCACGGGATCATCATTTCCTTTGCACAATCGCGTTTGTCGGCTTTTGGGGCCTCTTGCCAGACGCAAATGGATCGACGACAACAATGGCACCAGGCTCGAGCAATTCTGCACATATTTTCCGTACGGATTCTTTTCTGCCTCGCACTGGGATTTCATTGCCTTTGCCTTCTTCGATTTCTATGCCAACGTCTGTGAGTGCACTCTCGATTCTTGCCTTAATATCATCTGCGACCCCCTTGCATTCCGCCTGAGGGGTTTCGGGAGAAATACGGCAAAGGATAATGCATCGTTCTTTGCTCTGAGGGGAGAGTAAGGAGTCCATGGCCGCTGACTGTAGATTTTTGTCCTGCGCTTGGCAATTATTTTACTGCTCCCCGGAGGAAACGTCTCATCCTTCCCATCATTTTACCGTAGCGCAGAGCCATCGTTTTGCGCTACGGTATGGACGTGCAAGAGATCACATACCGTTCACGGAAATTTTTCGATGAGGTCGCGTCTCGCGCCGGCCGGCATGTGCATTTGATCCTGATTGCCACGAAGCCCGACATCATCAAGCAGGTGCCGCTCTATAAAGAGCTGCAGAAACGTGGGCACTGCGTGGTGCTCGGGCACACGGGCCAGCATTACGACGAGAACCTGAGCGGCGGGATGCTCAAAGAATTCGGCGTGGAGCCGGATTTCAATTTGAACGTGCGCGGCGCGATGCACGAGGTGGTGAGCCAGATCATCGGGCGGCTGGGCTCCCTCATCGGCGAGCTGAAGGCGAAAGGCAAGATCGTCATTCCCTACGTGCATGGCGACACGACGACCGCGATGGCGGCGAGCAATGCCGGTTTCTGTCATGGATTTTCCTCGGTGCACGTGGAAGCGGGAATACGGACGCTGACACCGGACTATGAGAATGTGGAACAGGGAATATGGAATGTCGGGAAACGTACCGATCAACATTCAACATTCAACATTCCTGCTTGGCACAAATTTTTAATGGAAAAAAATAATTGGAAACGCGGCAGCCTCGAGCCCTATCCGGAGCAATTCAATACGCGGGCGAGCGAAGCCGCGACCGGCATCCACTTGGCGCCCGTAGAGCTCGACCGGGAGTTTTTGCGGGGCGAAGGCTTCCCGGAGGATCGCATCATGGTCGTGGGAAATTCCGTGGTGGATGCGACGCAGGAGGCGCTCAGCCGCGCCGGACAATCAAGCGTATTTGAGCGCTATCCCATGCTGGCGGACGGCGACTTCGTGCGTTTCTGCATCCATCGGCGCGAGAATTGTCTTTCGGAAAAACGCTTTCGCGCCATCTGCGACGCGATGGTCTCGCTCATCCGCGACGGCCGCACGGTGCTGCTCATCAGCATGATCCAAACCAACTTGGCCTTCGAGCGTTTCGGGCTCCGAGACGAGATCGAGAGTCTGGCCAAAACTCACAAGAACTTCGTACTGTCGCCCGTGTGGGCGGAGTACGGCGACGTGGTCGCCGCCATGAGCCGCGCCGCCGTGTGCGCCACCGATTCCGGCTCGATGCAAGAAGAAATGAATGCGATGAGCGTGCCCTGCGTCACGCTGCGCTTCGGCTCGGACCGCAGTGAATCGGCCATCGCCGGCGGAAATCTGATCGCGCCGCCCGTGGACGCCGCGGTCATCAAACGGATTGTCGAGTACGCGTGGGATAATACAGAAATGTGCGCGACTCCCAAGCTCTATGGAAAGGACGTGAGTGCCAAATGTATCGATGCCGTGGAGGCGGTGCTCAAGCAAGGAGACGTGTTCCGGACGGAGGAGGAAAGGCTGGGTTTGTGAAAGGAGGAAGGCTGAGAAGGTTGAGGAAGGCTGGAAAAGTGAGGAAAGCGAGAGAGGTCATTTCTCGCTTTCCTAACCTTTCTCGCTTTTCTGCCTTACACTCAGGACATGCTTCAGCGTGCGCGAGAGTTCCTCGCGCTGCTCCTCATCGGCCTTCTGCCCTTCCATGCGCTGGTGCTCACGGTCATCACGCGCGTGCTGCGCGGTCCTGGCCACGCGCCCATTGCGTCGCTGGCTGCGTGGAAAGAGGCGGTATTGGCAATCATTTTGATAGTCGCGTTGATCGAGATGCTGCAGGGCGGATGGCGCGCGGCGAAAAAGATCGATTGGATCGATGGCTTGATTCTTGGTTTGTTGGTTCTCTCGCTGCTGGTCACGGCCACCGTTCATCCCTTTTCGCTCACGAGCTTCTTCTATGGTTTCAAGTATGACTTCATTGCGCTCATCGCATTCCTGCTTCTGCGCCGCGTGCCATGGTCAGAAGATTTCCGGCGTTTCGCCGTGTGGCTGCTGCTTGCCTGCGGCGCGATCGTCGCTGCCTATGGCATCGTCACGTTCTTCCTGCCCGACCGGTTCTTTACATGGCTCGGCTACTCCGATCAGCATTCGCTCTATCTTCCGAATCAAGCCATCGCCGCGTTCCAGCAGATCAGCGGTAGCGGGATCCGCCGCATCCAGAGCACCTTCAGCGGGCCCAATCAATTCGGTCTGTGGCTGCTGCTGCCGTGGGCCATCAGCCTCACGCTCGCGTTGCGGTCATTTCTCGCGCGCAGGGGGGCAAGTCCGAAGATCATCGCGGTCATCGCGCTCTGCGCCGCTGCGATGTTTCTTTCCTTCTCCCGGTCCGCATGGCTGGCGGCTTTCGCGGTTCTGCTCCTGGTACTCTTACAATCGCTGCCGCGCCGCTCGTTTGCCATGCTGTTCCTGGGGCTTCTGGGTGTCGGCATTCTCGTGTTCGCGTTGGCGGTGCTGTGGGATCCCACGGTCTTCTTTCGCCTCAGCTCCAATCGCGGGCACCTGGAACGTCCGCTGATGGCGATGCATCTGATGCTCGAGCATCCCTTCGGCCTGGGCCTTGGCTCGGCGGGTCCCGCCAGCAATCATTTGCATGAGGCGTGCGTGTTCCTCCTGCCGCACGATGATCCCTCTTGGGCCAAGAGCACGCCATCGCTCTGCGTGTTTGTCGGCAATACACAAGTGCAGCCTGCGGGTCATGCATGCAGCTGCGCGTTCCTGGCCGAGAACTGGTATCTGCAAATAGGCGTGGAGCTGGGTATCTTGGGGTTCGCGCTGTATCTCTCGCTTATTGTCCTGCTCGTCGGGGCCTTGCGGCGGGCGGCGGCTGCCTCATCGGCAATGCCCATTTTTTCTCGGGCGGTGCTCTACGCTTTCATAGGCGTGTGCATCGCGGGATTCTTCCTGCATGCATGGGAAGACGCAGCCGTGGCCTATGCGTTTTGGATGCTGGCGGGTGTCGTGCTGTCGCCGGCTCTTTTATGACAGCACGATATGCAGTTGCGCATGCATTTTCTCAAAATCGATGAAACTGCCATGCTCGTTTTGCGCGGCGGGAAGCATCATAAAACGTTTGGACATGCCCAGGGCCATGGCTAGGCCATTCACTGTCCTTGTATAGTTTATGCAATTCAGCAGCGCGATTTTCTGCTCGTTGGATAGCATGCCGTCCGGAAAATTTTGAAGTCGACTGCACGCGTCTTGAGCGCAGTAGAGCGTGTCGTCCATGGCATGGAGCGGATCAATGAAACGAGCAGCGAAACAATCCCCATCCCCGGCGGGGAAGAGAATGATGTTGTCATTTCCTATCGTGTCGAATAATTCACCGGTCTCATGGGAGTAATCGATCATGGCATCAATCAGTCTTCGCAGGTATTCCCGCAACGCATCGTTTTTCTCCGTGGCTTGCACCAGTGCATCAAGCGCGGGACTATCCTGCGTGCGCAGGAAGAGATCGAGAGTGAAAGCATCGCGACGGCGACCTTGGATGAGGACTTCGTTCACGGTTTGGTACTCTCCGGTCATTGCCTCCTTTTCCGCATAACCCCCGCGCAACTGATAATGCGGTATGAGAATTTCGGGGACAAACATCTGTATTTTCATTTCTCTGTATCCCTTTTGGTCCCTGATCAGCCGATGTCTTTGAGAAACCACGGTGTCCTTCTCTTCTTCCCTGTCGAGACGCGCGGAAAAGAATTGCTGCAGACGACTTTTACGCGCATTCCAGGTGACGTATCTATAGTCTTTGCGAGGATCATAGATGACGGACCGTCGTACCTTGGTCACATGCCGAAAGATGAAAGGCTGTTTTTCTTGGGAAGTTTGATCCTGAGCGGGCTTGCATTTCACTTTTCTTTCCAAAACGATATTTTCGCCACCGGCGGCTATGAATATTCTTCTGCAGAAGAGCGTTCCCAGAGATGCATGGATCTCTGCGTCGATGGACGCGATGTCTTCGGGCCTTGTTCGCTGCGACCCCAATGAATCTTGATTGAAGGGGGAGAGGGAATTTTGCGCTCCATGAACGGAAAAGTCTGGTTTTTTATTAGAAGCGTACAGATCTTCCGGATCGAGCACCGTCGCGATTCCTTGGTTCTTCTGCGAAAATGAGGGTTGCCTATCCGAGGCGGAATCAGCAGGCCATACTTCCATATAAGAATTATCTTCCTATTATGTCAATCATTCTAAAAAAATGGGTGTGTACCTGAAAAATACGGCTTCCAGAAGAGTAAAATTTAGAAATTGCGTGATGAAATGACGGCGAGAAATCCTGCGGTTCATTTTTTTTGGCAACGTCGCGGTGCGCACAGTAGAGTACGGGCATGACAGCCTCCGTCGCCGATGGCTCGATCGTCATCCTGGACTTCGGCGGGCAGTATGCGCATCTCATCGCCAACCGCGTGCGGCGGCTGGGAGCGTATTCGGAGATCCGGGAGCCCGAGATCGCGGCAAAGGAACTAAGAAACGCGGCGGGCATCATCCTCTCCGGCGGGCCGCAGAGCGTGTATGAAAAAGGCAGCCCGCAGGCGGACCCCGAAATCTTGGCGCTGGGCATTCCGGTGCTCGGGCTTTGCTATGGTCATCAATGGATCGCGCATGCATTGGGTGCGACGGTCAGCGGCGCGGCGACCAAAGAGTATGGCCACACGTCGGTCCATATCGAACCGAGCGCCGTCTTGCGCGGCTTGCCGCCATCGTTCACCGTCTGGATGTCGCATGGGGATGAAGTACAGACATTGCCGCCGGGATTCACATCCATCGGCCGGTCCGATGCATGCGCCGTGGCCGCGATGGCCGATGAATCGCGCAAGATTTTCGGCATCCAATTCCACATCGAGGTGACGCACACGGAGCACGGCATGGAGATTTTGAAAAACTTCGTGGATCTGTGCGATCACGCGCTGTGGTCCGTGGAGAATTTTGCGCAGCACATCGGCGGACAACTCCAGAAAGAAGTGGGTGACCGCAAAGTTTTCATGCTCGTGTCCGGCGGGGTGGATTCCACCGTCGCGTTCACGCTGCTCAACACAGTTCTCGGCGCCGACCGCGTGCAGGGATTACTGGTGGATACCGGGCTCATGCGCAAAGACGAAGTCGGTATGATCCAGAAAGCATTCGCGGCGCTCGACATTCAGAACCTTCATATAGAAGATGCATCCGAGGAATTCTTCCGGAATTTGCAGGAAGTCTACGAGCCTGAAGCCAAGCGCACAGTGATCGGCGATACGTTTCTTGCGGTGCAGAAGCGCGTCAGCGAACGCATGAATTTGCGTATCGAGGACGGCTGGATGCTGGGCCAAGGCACCATCTATCCCGACACCATCGAGACCGGCGGCACCAAGCACGCGGATCATATCAAGACGCACCACAACCGCGTGGATGCGATCCAAACGATGATCGAGCGCGGCCTCGTGATCGAGCCGCTCAAAGAGCTTTACAAAGATGAAGTGCGCCAGCTGGGCGAGGAGCTGGGCTTGCCCCACGATCTCGTGTGGCGTCATCCGTTCCCGGGGCCGGGGCTGGGCGTACGGATTCTGTGTGCGAAAGAAGAATCAAGAATTACGGATTATGAATTACGGTCCGATGTTCCCTTTGCCTTTCTTCCCATTCAATCCGTCGGTGTGCAGGGTGATGGCCGGACATACCGACATGCGGTTGCATTTTTTTCATCCGATCCATGCAAAGTGACGGATTGGCATATCCGGACGGCCACCACCATTCCAAATACCGATAAGACATTCAATCGAGTGCTGCTCTGTACTTCTCAATCCTGTACTGCACAGCAAGAAGTGCCATCACTGGTCTTTACGCCCGGTTACCTCACGCAGGAGCGGGCGGATCTGCTGCGCGAAGCCGATGCTATCGTGGATGCAGAGATGCGCGTGGCGGATTTATATGCGCGGATCTGGCAGTTCCCGGTTGTCTTGTTGCCGTTTGGCACGACGCCGGGCGGACAATCCATCGTGTTGCGTCCCATCGCCTCCACCGATGCGATGACGGCGAATGCCTTTGTCATCGACGAGCCGATTCTCCATCGGATGACCGAAAAGATCAGTATGCTCCCGGGCATCGATCTCGTCTTCCTGGATCTGACGAACAAACCGCCGGCGACCATCGAGTGGGAGTAGAGAAGAGAGCGTATGCTTGTGCAAGGAGATGACGTGCTGAGTAATGTCAGGCTGAGCTTGTCGAAGCCAGATGAAACGCGTCGGCGATGATTGAGTGGGAATGAACGGAAAGTCGTTCACACACTCGGGGCGCTTTCCTTAGATTCCACTTCCGCTCTCTGAAATTTTGCTCAATTCTGCTTTGCAATCGTTCGAGATTATGCGAAGTGCCATTAACTTTATATCGAGTCCTACTTCCAAGTACTTTGCCTTCATTCCTTCCAGGTGAGAGGCTCCCTGCCTGTGTATTACTGTTTTTTTGATTGTCTCCGCCTCGGTCCAAACCCTGCACTTTAGTGCAGCCACTTTCAGTCTGTC
>DAISLF010000045.1:0-7341 GCA_036820585.1 Candidatus Peribacteria bacterium
CCTTCTGCGGATACGCGTCTTTCTTGAGCTCGATGATGATGCGGATGCCGTCGCGGTCGGACTCGTCGCGGATATCCGAAATTCCCTGGATGATTTTATCGGTGACCAGCTGCGCCATCTTCTCGATCATCGTGGACTTGTTCACCTGGTACGGGATCTCGGAAATGCGGATATGGTAGCGCCCGCCCGCACCTTCCTCGATCTCCGCCTTGCCGCGCATGATCACCGAGCCGCGGCCCGTGAGATATGCCTGTTTGATGGTTTCTTTGTTGTAGACGATGCCGCCCGTGGGGAAGTCGGGGCCCTGCACGTACTTGAGCAGGTCCTCGACCGTCGCCGCCGGCGTATCCACCAGATGCAGCGTCGCATCGATCAATTCGCCCAAGTTATGCGGCGGGATATTCGTCGCCATACCCACGGCGATGCCGACAGTGCCGTTGAGGAGCAAATTCGGAATTTTACTCGGAAGGACCTTCGGCTCTTTGCGCGATGCATCGTAATTGGGCTGGTAGTCTACCGTTTGCTTATCCAGATCGGACAACAGCTCCATCGCGATCTTCTGCAGTTTACACTCCGTATAACGATAGGCGGCGGCGCCGTCTCCATCGATGGAACCGAAGTTTCCCTGGCCGTCGATGAGCGGATAGCGCATGGAAAAATCCTGCACGAGGCGCACGAGCGCGTCGTACACGGAGCTGTCGCCGTGCGGGTGATACTTCTTGAGCACTTCTCCCACTACTCCGGCGCACTTGCTGTAGCGGTGCGAGGGCGACAGTCCTTCTTCCTGCATGGCCACGAGAATGCGGCGATGCACGGGCTTGAGTCCGTCACGGGCATCGGGCAGCGCGCGCGCCACGATGACGCTCATGGCGTAGTTCAGATAGCTCTCCTCCATTTCCGTGACGATCTGGCGCGGCTCGATGCGCCCGAGATTACTGAGGGTCTGCCCTCCTCCCGCGAGAGGCGGCTGCTGGTCTGCGGGCGCTGGGGTCTCTTTCTCCGGCATAGAAAATCGGAAAGGAAATCAAAATGATCATACCGTATTTTGAGAAGGACGGAAGGGGTGCGCAGGGGCTTAGGAAGGATCGTTCTCCTTCCTCTCTATGGAAGGAGAGGCGGGATTGCCTTTTTCTTGAGTCTCCAAAGCGCAGGCGAATAAGTCCCGCGCCTGTTGATGAATAAAAGTCATAGGCAAATCCTTGAATATTCGCAATTTGGCCTCCGTCAGATCATTGATAAACTTCAGCTGCTCGGTTCGATCGGTGGGTAACGCCGTGCGGCCGATCCACTGTCCCCCTGCCTCCGCCAAGAGTTCTTCGCCGAGAGTTTTCGCCATAGGAGCGCGGTATACTAAAAACATCAAGTGATTGCAAGGGAACGCGGACAGTGGCGCTTCTATTCAAAACGCAGAGCAGCCGCTGGGTATCTGCCCCATGGACCCGTTATAGTGGGCCCTCCCCCGATCATCGAGGCCTGTGGCTCGCGGGAGGCCTCGTGTCCATGTCGTCTGCCCGAGGACAACTGAAATTCTTTGATACCATCTCGAATTTCGACGTGCAATACTATGATGAATTTTTCCAGTAGAGCACATAGCTCTCCGCCCATGCTTTCGATCGTCTCCACCCCCATCGGCAACCTGGGCGACATCACGCTGCGAGCGATTGAAACACTCAAGAAAGCCGATGCGATCATCTGCGAAGATACGCGGGTGACGGGGAATTTATTGAAGCAACTGCAGATTGGCAAAAAAGAGATGATCAGCTTCCACGGCTACACTGACAAATCCAAAGCGGAGGTACTTGTTGATCGGCTGAAACGCGGAGACCATCTCGCGCTGACAAGCGACGCCGGCACACCCGGCATCAGCGATCCGGGCTACATCGTCGTCTCTGCGGCGGCTGCAGCGGGTATCAAGATGGAAGTAATTCCCGGCCCATCTGCATTCCTGGCAGCTTTGAGCGTGAGCGGGCTGCCGATCCACCAATTTTTGTATCTCGGATTTCTGCCGCTCAAGAAAGGCCGCAAGACCATGTTGGAATCTTTCAAATCTGAAGAACGCACGATCGTATTTTACGAATCGGTGCACCGCATCGAACGCACGCTGATGGAAATCGCAGACGCATTGAAGGATCAATCTGACCGCGCTGTCGTAATCGCACGCGAGCTGACGAAGATACACGAAGAAGCGATTCGCACGACAATTGCCGATCTTCCCGACGTCGCAAAAAGACTCATGCAGAAAGGAGAGTTTGTGGTGGTGATCGCAGCGCAAAGGAAATGACCAAGAGCCAATGACGCAATCACCAAGTTTCCCCATGGTGATTGGTCCTTGCGTGGTTGGTGATTACAATACTCACGGCAGCATCACGCGCGGATTCGTCGCCACCCCATTCTGCCGGATTTCGAAGTGCAGGTGCGCGGCCGTCGTCATGGGTCCGGCGCCGTGCGTGCCCGGCGTGCCGCCGCTCTCGCCGATCAGCTGTCCTTGCGTCACGTACTCCCCGGTCGAGACGGCGAAAGCGGAGAGATGGCCATAGAGAGTAGCAAAACCGTTGCGGTGGCCGATCAGGATATAGGAGAAACCTTTCAATCCCCCGTCGTGCGCCAAGAAGACGATGCCGTCGGCGGCGCTGTGCACGGGCGTGCCCTGCGGTACCACGATATCCATGCCCGTGTGCGGAACGCCGAAGAATTCTTGGTAGTGCGCGTCGTGGAAACCCGCGGATACCGGCCCGATCGCCGGCCACTGGAACGGCAGCGTCGAGGCTTGGATATTGGCATATTGGCCGGGGCGCGCAGCGCGCAGGCCTTTCTGGATGAGTTCGCGTTCGGCGCGGGTGCGCAGGCGCGCATCGATTTGGGCCATCTCGCTCTGCAGGCGCAGCACTTCGTTTTGCACGTCCGCCGTCTCGCGCTGGATTTCGTCGAGCTGGTCCGCGCTGAGCGTGAGGCTCTGCTGCGCAGTATCGTGCTTACGCTGCAAGACCGCCATCTGCGCGAGCGTGTCGTCGCGCTGCGTCTGGAGATCCGTGAGCTGGCCGGCGAGATCGCCGGCAGCCCCGCGCAGTTTGGTCTCGGTAAGCTGCGTCGTCTCTTGGGACTGCAGCACGGCCGTGATGAGCTGCGTGCGCGCACGCGCGAGCGCGGTGGCGCGCAAATCATTCTCTACTTGCTGTCCGAGTGATTCGCCCAGCAGCCGCGCGACGAATATCTTCCCCGCCTCGGGGCCGGTATCGGCGGCGGCGAGACGCACATAGCTGCCGCGGATGAAATCGGCCAGGCGCGACTGTTCGCCGGCCGCCAGCTGCAGCATGCGGATCTGATCTTGGGCAAGCGCGTCCGAACGGTTGTGCATCTTCCCCATCGTCTCGAGCGTCATGGCGATTTGGAGACGCAGCACATGCTCTTTGCGGTAGAGCGAAGAAAGTTTCGCCGCCGTCTCATCGATGATGCGCCGGCTCGTCTGCTGGCTTTGATCCAGCGTCGATGCCAGACGTTGCCCATCCTTCGCCTGGGTGATCACCTGCTGCAACTGATCGGAAGACACCTGCGCCGTCAGGAGAAGAGCGGATGTTCCCAGAGGCAAAAGAATCCCCAAAAAGACGAGGACGGCCAGGAGACGGTTGAGTGTGTGCATTTCTAGATAGTATAGCGTAAAAGTCACTGGAGTGGAATATGGCCTTGGTCTTGAAAAGGAGATCAAAGAGAGCAAGGAAATCAACGATTCCTGTTTTTCTTTGCTCTCCTCGAAATCCTCCGCGAGAAAGCCCTCCTTTCTCCCGCCCTACACCTGCTATACTTCTCCCCTATGATCGCACATCTGCGAGGAGCAATGCATAAGATGGACCCCGGGGAGATCACCGTGGACGTCGCGGGCGTCGGCTACCGGGTGAGCGTGCCGCTGGATGTGTGGGACCAGGTACGGGAAGCCACGCAGGCGATGCTCTGGATTTCCACCTACGTGCGCGAGGACCGCTTCGAGCTCTTCGGCTTCGCGGACCGCGCAGGCCGCACTCTCTTCGAGGAGCTCATCAAGATTTCGGGCGTCGGCCCGCGCATGGGGTTGGAGCTCTGCTCGGTGCCCAGGAATCTCTTGCAGCAAGCGGTGGGCGCAGAGGATGTGAGCCTCCTCACGAGCATCAAAGGAGTGGGCAAGAAGACGGCGGAAAAGCTATTGATCGAACTGCGCTCGCTCGCCGAGCGAAAGCCCGATGTGTTTGTGGTGCCCGCCGGACACTATGCGCCGCGCGGAGAATTCGATCAGGACGCCATCGCAGCGCTCACGGCCCTGGGCTACGACTCCCCTACCGTCATCCAAGCATTGAAAGAATTGTCCTCGGATCTCGTCTCTACAGAAGACCGCGTCGCTGCCGCGCTGCGCAGTTTGTGAGTAGAAAACCATGAGCGCCCGCGCTCCTACAGTCCGAAGTCCTTCCGCCCCGCCCCATGCTCCATCTCGATATCACCGGCGTCCTTGGCAAGACCATCACGCCCGCCATGGGCATCCCCGATCAAGAGCTGGGCGCGCTGCGCACCACCATGAAGCGGCATATCGAAGCGTGGCTGCAGGAACGCGAAAAAGGTGAGCACGGCTGGTCCATGAACTGGTATGACAAAGCCGCCATCCAGCGCGTGAAGGAAAGTGCGATGCTCGCCAAAGGCAAAGGCATCCAGACGGTCATCTGGATCGGCATCGGCGGATCGGGGCTGGGCCCCAAAGTGATCCAGGAAGCACTCGAGACGGCGCACACACTGGAGTTTTTCGTGGTGGATACCATTGACCCCTTCGCGCTCCAGAGCCTCATCGAAACGGTGGACTGGAAAACGACGCTGGTGGTCGTCGCCAGCAAATCCGGCGACACGCTCGAGACCATGAGCGCCTTCTTCCTCTGTTTTGCAGAGCTGCAGAAGCACAATAAAAAACGCGCCGGCGATCACGTGATCGCCATCACCGATCCGGAGAAAGGCCATCTGCGCGATTTCAGCCTGGAGCACGACATCCGCATGCTGCCGCTCCCCGCCGACGTGGGCGGCCGCTACTCCATCTTCACCCCCATCGGCATGCTGGCGATCGCGCTTCTTGATGGCGACGTGAACGCCTTTTGCCGCGGCGCCAAGGAGATGGATACCATCTGCCAAAAAACGCTCATGGATGAGAATCCGGCGGCCCTGCTCGCCTGCGTGCAATTCCTGCTCGATACCAAGCGCGATTACCCCGTGCGCGTCATCATGCCGTACTGCCACCGTCTGCAGTCGCTCGCGCGCTGGAACCAGCAGCTGATCGCCGAGAGCCTGGGCAAGCAGGAAACGGCCAATCCCATCCCGCTCGCCGCCGTCGGTACCCAGGATCAACATTCGCTGCTGCAGCAGTGGATGGCGGGGCCCCGCAAGACTTGGCATATCTTCATCCGTGAAAAAGAGAAAGTGCGCCTCACGGTGCCCGCTCCTCTGCCGGAGTTCTTCGCACATCTGGAAGGCAAAGCTTTCGGGCAATTGCTGGATGCCTGCGCGGAAGGCACCGCGCGCGCGCTTACGAGCGCCAAGCGCCCGCATGTCACCCTCACGATCACGCGGGTGGATAGCCAACACCTGGGCCAGCTCTTCTATCTGTTCCTCACGGAAGTCGTCCTGCTCGGCAAGCTCTATCGCATCGACCCATACGGCCAGCCGGCGGTGGAAATCGGAAAGAAAATCACGAAAGAAATTTTATCCAAAGGCAGGAACGCATGATCATGCGTTGGTTGTTCGTTTCTCGTTTGGAAATGAAACGAGAAACGAACAAACGAAAAAGAATCAACGCAGTGGCACTCTCTTCCCAACGCTTCTATACTGACATTCCTTTCCCCCAGACCCGATGCCCACCCCCATCTCCGACGCAGATTTTGAAGCCAAAGTGACGAACGCCGATCTCCCCGTCGTCGTCGACTTCTGGGCGCCGTGGTGCGGCCCTTGCAAGGCGATGCTGCCCATCATGGAGGAGCTCGATAGCGAGTACAAAGGCAAGGTGAACTTCGTGAAAATGAACGTGGACGAGAACGGCGACGTGCCCCAGAAATTCAACGTGATGAGCATCCCCACTTTCGTGATCTTCAAAAACGGCGAAGCCGTGAAGTCCTTCGTGGGCGCCAAGTCCAAGGAAGACGTGAAGCGCGAGATCGAAGAAGCCATCGCGTGATGCCGAGGGCAGCAGGTGTATCAAAAGACCTACTGTCTTTCTGCCTTCGTACCTATTCATCCGCTATACTCAGCATCGTGACCATCTTCCTCAGCCTCCTCGGCATCGTCGCATCCTTCGTGCTCATTTGGAAACGCCAGCTAGCGGGAGATATGCTGGGCGAAGCCCAGTGGATGAAGAAAATCGGCGGTGTGTATAACGTCATCATCATCGTCGCCATTCTGATTTTCTTTTGGAGTGTCGCAGAGCTCACGGGCACGGCGGGCTTTCTTTTCTCACCGGTGCGCTATTTGCTTCCCGGGTTGTCCCAGCCGCAGACGGGGTTTTGAATATGGTGGAGCTCATACGAAAAAGTTGGAACCATTCTTGCAAATAATCCAAACTTATATTCAATAGTGACAATCAAACCCCATGCCGTAACTGCAGGGTATGGACTTGGGACCTCCTCCTGCTGCGAGCAGGGAAGCAAAATGACTATCTTCTGTATTGAGGATGAAAAACTCTGTTTTGTCTGCGTTCCTTGATACTGTGACTAATATTTTGCCGTTATCAGACATCCCGATAACTTCGTCAAAACCATGAAATACATGTTTGTTGGTGCCATCGATATTCATAACGATCAGTTCAGTTTTCGTATCTGCGGAATTAAATGGATCACTTTCATCACTGCTCACGCTCTTTGCTGCAAGCAAACGGGTATAGATGATACGTTTTCCATCGGGAGAAATCACTGCGGAGTTAATGAGACTGTCGTTGCTTGTGTCTAAGGTTACAGCAGTGCCTTTCATAGCATCAAAAAGAATTAAAGAGCTGGGCGGCCAGGGGGAACCACCCATACCGCCATCTGGATTATTTTCCGTTCGGACACCAATGATAAGGTCACTTTTATCATGGCACTGATACGCATAGATTTTGTCATTAAATGTAATGACCGGCCCCGTGCGCATATCTGATAAATTCATTTTCCAGATTGCTCCGTATGTAAATCCTTCCCAGGGCTGGTGGCGGATGTAGAGCGATTTGCCATCAGCAGAAAGACAGAGCGGCACTAGGCCAGAAGGACCGCCACCACCCGTAAGATTCACCTGTGATAGATCAAGAAATTTTTGCGATCTGTCGCTGACATACCGAACGTACACGCCCGCACCACTGCCCCCTTCGGTAGT
>DAISLF010000046.1:0-7195 GCA_036820585.1 Candidatus Peribacteria bacterium
GCTTTGATCATGGCTGCTCATAATACCTGAAATTGTGCGAGAGCGCTTGGCTCAGGATGCACCGCTAGCACCATGCCTCCTCCTCCCGTTCGCGCACCGGCGCCGATCACTTTGGCGCTGCCGCCGGATTTTTCGATTGAGACAATCAGCTCCGCGGTTTTTGGTGGCACCACGCCGAGCTCCATCTGGGCGCGGTGATGATCGGGGAAGACCGTAAGCGGGCTCTCGCCGCCGATCAGGCGGTCCGCGCATGCGCCGATGATGGAGAGCGTTTGGTCAATAGTGTCAGGAGCGGTATGGTGACGGTCTTTGATCCAAGCAACCAGCTCCGCAGTGGTTTCATTGGGTGCGTCTGTATCGATAAGCACGGCATTTTTAAGCAGAGGATCGATGATCTCCACGGAGGACGATGGTTTTTCTTTTTGAAATCGCAACGCTTTATTCTGCCAGATGACAGCGAAGTCGAGGCCGCTGTTGCCGGGGCTTACTGTGTCTTCGACTCTTTTTGCTTCTTGCTCGCAGTCTTTCCCCAGCAAGCAGCGGGCGACGGCAATCACAAGCGCGGTGGAAGAACCCATCCCTCGGCCGAGCGGAAGGTCGTTTTGAATCGCGAGCGTTCCAGCAAATGATTTCCCGGCGATGCGCTCACATTCGGCGATGATGCGCTCCAGATAGACGATCCAGAGTGCAGGAGCCTCGGGCCAATCAATTCGCATTGGCCTCGTTCCATGGCTTTCCGTCTCAGATGTATGCATTGCCGTGATGCCAATTTTCGCAGGTATGGCGAGGCCCGGATACCCGAAGACGACCGCGTACTCTCCCGCGAGGATGATTTTGCCGGGGGCGAAAGAGCCGGTTGCCATACACTTCAGGAGCCGAACCGCCGCGTACGCTGCGCAAATTCCGTTACGGCTTCATCCAGATCCTGCGCGGTGAAGTCCGGGAAAAATTTGTCTTTGAACATCCACTCCGCGTACGTGCCTTGCCAGAGGAAAAAATTACTGGTGCGCTGTTCGCCCGAAGTGCGGACGATCAGGTCCAAGTCGGATAACTCTGGATGATCGAGGTGCGCATGGATCGTTTCCTCGGTCTTCTCTTCGTCTGGTTTCATTTTTTGCACAGCGCGGAGGATTTCATCTTTGCCACCGTAATCCATCGCCAAATGCAGCGTGAACTCCGTCTGATCTTTGGTTTCTTCCACGATATCGCGAATGAGCGCGGCAAGCGATGCGGGGATGCGGTCCGTGCGGCCGGAGTGGAGGAAGCGCGTCTTTTCTTCGATGAATTTCTTTCGTTCCCTCAGCAAGTATTCTTCCAACAAGCGCATCAAATGGGCGATCTCCTCGGGGTCGCGCTTCCAGTTCTCGGTGGAGAAGCACCAGACAGTGAGGATACTCACGCGCGGATCCTGGCGGCACCAGTCGCTCAAGGTACGGAAGTTTTCGACCGCGCGCTCGTGCCCGTTCCAAGGGCGCAGCAGTTGTCTCTTCGCCCAGCGGCGGTTGCCATCGGGAATAATGGCCACATGGATGCCGGGCTTGGCAGAGGATGCGGTCATGAATGGAGCAGAAGATCGAGACCCAAATGAAACCACGGCGTATAGAGATCAGTATTTTTTTGCATGTCTTCTTGCAGCAGATCCACCTCGATCCACTTCCACTGCGCTACTTCCTTGGGATCCGGTTGCACTGCGACATCATGCGGCGCATCGCCCGTGAGGATCGTCACGTGCTCATGCTCGACTCCTCGGCCCGTCGGATCCAGCGCGCGGTAGACGAATGTCCCTTCCGCCTGGAGCGGACAGGTGAAGCCAAGCTCCTCTTGCAGCCGCCGCATGCCGGCTGCCATCGCCTCTTCGTTCTCAAAGGGATGGCTGCAGCAACTGTTCGCCCAGATCATCGGCCAGAGCATTTTCCCTGCGCTGCGGCGCTGGATGAGTATTTCCCGGCGTAAATTACGGAAAATGTACACCGAGAAAGCCCGATGAAGTTTGCCTTTTCCCGTGTGTGCGTCCCTCAGGTCCGCCATGCCGATGCTTTTACCATTTTCGTCCACGAGCGTCACGGTTCTTTGCATGCCAAAACCGTAGCGCAGATTCATGGTTCGATAAAGCTCACCATAGGTGAATCTCCGCCGCGGGATTTTGATCGAAATCGGTAGAGGCGAGCGAATTGCGCGCCTCTACCGGATTCATGCGTTTACCGCCGGCTCTTGCCGCGCTTTGCGGATTTGCGTGTTCCACGTTTGGCTTTCAGCTTCTTGCCGCGCATCTTCATTTTGCGTGGAGCGCCGCGTTTGCCTTTGGCGCCGCGTTTGGCGGCCGACGCGCGACCTGTGCGCGCTTGTGTCGTCTGCTTTGCTTTCTTGCCGGCGCGCTTCGGGGTCTTTTCCATTTTCTTCGATGCTACTTTGCGTGCGGGCGCCTTCGCGATTTTCTTCGAAGATTTTTTGACGATCTTCGCTTTCTTCCTGGCCGGCGCTGCCTTTTTGGACGGGCTCGCTTTGGGCTTCATGGCCGTCTTCATAGGTATCATTGCCGGCTCCTCCACTTCCATTTCGGTTTCTTCCTGCGTGACGACCATCGCGTTGTCATCGGCATCCGGCATCTGCGTATCGTGTGCGGTCATGCTTTCACTCGTTTGATTCGACGGTTCAACGGAGGCGGGTTTGGTCGGCTGCGCCGAGGGGCCGCTGCCAAACGCCGGGAACCAGCTGGTGTTCTTTGAGCCGTCATCCATTTGTTCGGGAGAAAAAGAGTGTTCCATGGGAGAAAAGGGGGAAGGAAGCCTCGGCCGTGTGCTACGAAGGAAGGAAAATAGCAAAATGCAGGCAATGCTCAAGCTGGAATGAGCAGATGGCTTCCTGTTGCGGCAAAGATGGATGGAAAGATCCGGCTGCTTAGGGAGCGGTGCGGAAGAGTTTCATGATGGCCAGCAGCACGATCGCCCCGATGGCGGCCATGATGATGGAACCTATCATCCCGTACGCGGTGCCGATGCCCAGCGCGCGGAACAGAAACCCGCCGATAAACGCTCCCACGACGCCGACGACGATGTCACCGACCATGCCGAAGCCGTGGCCTTTCACGATTTGGCCGGCGAGCCAGCCTGCGACGAGCCCTACGATGAGGAAAGAAATGATGTCCATACGATTGAGGGGAAAGAAAAGAAAAGAAAAGAAGGGAAGAACTGTATCTTTGATGACGGATATCTTTTGCGATTCTTTCATCCATCCATTCTGCGAATGCAATGCGCTGGCGGCAGAAACGCACATGGATATACTGCACCCAATGGACCCGCGCGCAACACGATTGGCGGCCGTGATGATCGATCACTCCTTAGAAGTCCGGCAGGGAGACCGTTTGTTGCTCTGCGCGTCCGATTTGACGACGATGGATTTGCTGCATGAATGCTACCGTCTGGGCATCGAGCGTGGGGCGGAAGTGGAGCTGGACATCATCGCGATGCAGCTGCATCGCGGACGCAGCGACGCCGGGGGATTGCTGAAGACATTCCTCACGTGCGCGTCGCAGGAGCAGCTGACCCATACGCCGGAGCTGGCGCTCCATAAACTCGAGTGGGCGAATAAATTCCTCTTCATCGTTTCGATCCACGACGAGCTCTTCCTCGCGGGCATCGATCCCGCGCGCATCGATGCGTGGCGCAGCCCGCGGTTCGTGTTGCTCGAAAAAATTCTCGATACAAACAAAGAGTGGGTGCTCACGCAATTCCCCACCGAAAGTACCGCCAAGAATGCCGGCATGGATCTCGAGAAGTGCATCGATTTTTTCTACGATTCCTGCCTGATTGACTACCCACAGGAAGCCAAGCGCCTGCAGGCGCTCCAAGATATTCTGGATGCCGGCGACCGCGTGCGAGTGGTCGCGCCCGGCACCGATCTCACGCTTGGAATCCATGACCGCCTGGCCGCGGGCACCAATCTGGGCCGTCGTAACGTCCCCGATGGCGAGTGCTTCGTGGGACCGGAGGAAGATATCACCCAAGGCATCATCACCTTCGAGCTGCCGCAGGTGCGCGAGGGGAACGAAGTAGGCGGCATCCGGCTGGAGTTCGCGGGAGGATCCGTCGTCTCGCACAGCGCGCAGACGGGAAGCGGCTACCTGCAGCGCGTGCTGGATGATCATCCCGGCAACCGCCGCATCGGGGAGCTCGGCATCGGCATGAACCGCAATATCCGGCGCTATATGCGCTGCACGCTCTTTGATGAAAAAATCGCCGGCACCGTCCACTTCGCGCTAGGCCGTTCGTATGACGATCCGCGCGGCGGCGGCAAGAACAAAGGGACGATCCATTGGGATCTGGTCAAAGACCTGCGCAGCCCCCGCACGCTCGTGACGGTGGACGGCCGGGCGATCATCCGGGATGGAGAGGTGTTGGTGTGAGAAATCAGAGGAACCCGAGGAGTCCAAAGAAACCGAAGAATACCTCTCTGCTTGGCTTCCTTGGATTCTTTGTCCGATTCACCGCGTATATCTTCCATCCTGAACTTTCACGCCTTCTTCCTCGGCCTGCTCTTGAAGATGATGATCCATTTGCCGATGCCCCAGGCGAGCAGCGCATAGACGATCATGGCAACGACGATGGAAGGCTCGATCACGCTTACGGTCGTCGTGGCTGCGGCAGCGGTGCGCGCGAAGAGTCCGCTGAAAGGCAGAAGCAAAAGGGACGTGATGCCGTAGATGAGCGCTGCAAACGCATTCTGCGGATTGGCCGCCATAAGTTTCAGAAAGAAACGCAGCGCCAGCAGCACCTCGATGAATCCCAATATGAAATACACCAGCCGGTACTCGCGGTAGTACTTCATCTTCATCTCGTAGTGCGGTGGCGGCGTCACTGCGGATTCCTGTATCTCGACTTTGTCATCCATGCGTGGACGGTACCATTTCTGTTGCTTACTCTACAAGGTGGCCGCGGCAGACCTTCATTTGCGTTCATCGTGCAGCGCGAGTACCGCAACGCGGGCGAGCTGGAAGATGCATTGCTCCAGATCCCGGAATTCCGCTGGTATGCACAGAATGGCATTCGTCCGTTACTCCTCAATTGTTCGCGGGAAAACCGCACGGGAGCCGTCGCTCCCACGGGCATCGCGGGCGGCACCGACGGTCCCGAGATTTTTGTCGCGGATGCGAATGTCGGCACGATCCTCAGCATGCACGCCTCCGATGAATACAAAGATATGGCCCAGCGTCACCACGTGAACATCATTCAAGTGAGCCACTACGCCGCTGACGATCTGGGAGTGAATCTGCTGTTGGATATGCTGGAGAAAGAAGAGAAGAAATTGAAAGTCTTCGAAGGCTATGGCTTCAAGCGTGTGCGCCGCGACCAAAAAGTCCACAAGGCGCTGCTCGCCAATGCCCGCCAATCCGAGAAAAGGCAGAAGCGGCATAATAGTCTGCGGTGAATCTGTCTTTGCTCTGCCGCTTCAAAGCGGTATTCCTCTGCGCGCTGCGGGTCTGGAAATTATGACAATCATGATATTCCCGCTAGAAGTTTGTGTCCGTGCTCAAGTCAGAGCATGTCTCACGGCAGCTTCCGCAAGTAGCTGTGCGGGATTGATCAGATCTTCCAATTTTTCTTCTTGCCGCATAAGCAGGGGTACTTCGGAACATCCAAGAACGATGCTATCGACCCGCTTATCTCGAAGAAATCGAATCGCCTCTGTAGCGATCGATACTTCATCGTGGCCATTCTTCCCTTCCATGACAGTGAAAATGGCTTTATCGAGTTTAGTCGCAATTTCTGAGGAAATTATTTCACAAGTCATGTTTTCTTCCGCAAGTCGATGCTGATAGAGCCCATGTTCCAGAGTGAAACCTATTGCGAGAACACCGACCCGCTTCGCAGCGCGTTTTCTGAGTTCTTTGACGACTAACTCGACAATGCTGAGAACCTCGCGTCCGGCTGCTTCTTCTATTTCTTGAAGGAAAAGGTGTGGAGTATTTGAGGGGATAACCAGGAAATCAACCTGGGCACCAAGCAGACGAGCAACCTCCAGAAGATGTGAGTGTGGTTCCAAAGGTATCTGTGGACTTCCATCCTGCCCGAATTTCATAGGCGGATGCCGCAAGTACCAGGAAATCACCGGAGGATATCCCTGATTCTCATGCTGTGGAATCAATTCTTGTGATACTCGATGAAGTCGATTCTCAAAGTCCATTGTCGCTTGAGGACCGAGGCCGCCGATGATCCCGATTGTTTTCACATGGGCTGTCGTATCTTAGTTGTCTATATCCGGTTACCTCACATGGATATATGAAATTTTTTCCTTCTGTCGCCGACGGCATCATCGTTTGAGTCAGTTTTTTGGAACCCATATTTCCTGCGTACTGCTGCCTCCAACGCCGATAGTAGTCCACATGTCTACGGATGTGAGCTGCATGAATACCGATGGATCGGGTCGAAGCCCGGGCGATGTACCCGCGCCGATGATGATTGCCCGCGGTCGCAGGCGGTTTATTTCTTCGCGGCATGCGTTCGCATATGCATCGCTTCGCTCTCCGGGGCTTTGGCCGGGAACGAGGCTGCGTTTGTAAGAGAGCTCGATGCCCGAAAGCAGCAACGTGAGATTTTTCCCTCCTTCTTTCGTTCTCCCGAGTCGAGTAAGTGTCTCGAGAATTTCTCCTTTGATATACGCGCGCGAGGTCGGGCCTTGTTCCACGCGCTCTTGGAAATCTTCATATTTGTCCACGCCGACGTACGGAGAGCCGAAGATGCGAGCAAGCTCTTTGGGGATTTGCGACTGAGGCCCGCCGCAGCCAAGATCAATAAGCGTGCTTCCTTCGAGCACTCGCTGCATATCCGCTCCAAAATCCGTCAGACTCTCGCTCGCCTTCAATTCCGCAAGCGACAGTGTTCCTTCTTTCAGTTTTTCTCTGAGAGCCGGGTCGGCTATGCACGCTCGCGCAAGTTCTTCGGAGAACGGGAGTCTCCAATCGACTTCGTTGCCTGCACGGTCTTTTCGAATCGATGCTCCTATGAACGTTGTATCACGAATAAGGTCTCGGTACTCTTGCACTCGCTGCTCTACTTCGTTCGGTCGCTCACTCAGGAAGAGTTGCCACTTTGCAGCAGGAATAGTATCGATACGTTTGGTATTCAGACTCATGCTATCATTATACAATAGACCTGTCGCCCATTACCAAGGTTCCGTGACGTGGCTTCCCCTCGCTTCC
>DAISLF010000047.1:0-7171 GCA_036820585.1 Candidatus Peribacteria bacterium
GCTATGCGCCGCTCCGCGCTGTTCGCCTGTCTCTCCTTCCAGGCCAAGAAAGGTTCCATCGTGGGGCTCGAGAGCTATCCCGAGACCATCAAGACGAAAGATCTCACGATACTCCTCGGCAAATTGCCCGGCAAAGATGCCCGCCGCATACTGCTCGTCGTGCCGGAGAAGCACGAAGGATTGTTTCTGTCGTGCCGCAATCTCTCGCACGTGAAGACGATCATGGTGTCCTATTTGAACCCGGAAGATGTGGTCCACGCGCGCAGCATCGTCTTCGTGGGAGATGCCATCGCCAGGGCTGTTTTGATTTTCGGCACCAAGGGCCAGCGCGAGCAGAAGCTCAAACTCCAGGCCGATACCGATATCAAAGCCGCATCCGAGAAAGAACAGAAGAAGGTGAAACCCTCCAAGACCAAGAAAAAAACCGCCGAGAAAACAGAGAAAGCCGCTCCCAAGAAGAAAACCTCTTCCAAGAAATCTTCCGCTTCCTCCAAATAAATGGAACTCTCCCGCGTCATCATCGGCCCCGTCGTGACGGAAAAAGCCGAACGCCTGAAGGCGGGCGACAAGACGCACGTCTACACGCTCTGGGTCTCTCCGGATTGCACCAAGATCGAAGTCCGCAAAGCTCTCGAGCGTTTCTATGACGTGTCCGTGTCGAGCGTGCGCGCGATGCGTACCCAAGCGAAGACTCGCGCGCTCGGTGCAGGAAAAATGATGGAGAAGCGCCACGCAGGCAAGAAAGTGCTTGTCACTCTCACTCCCAAAAGCAAAGCTCTCGATCTTGCCGCTTTCCAAGTCCAATCCTCCTAAATCATGACGCTCAAGAAGCCTAAACCAACGACGCCCGGACGACGTCAGATGACGATCGCCGACTTCTCATGGCTTACCAAGAAAAAGCCGGAGAAGACGCTCGTGATGGGCAAGCAGCGCATCTCGGGCCGCGATAGCCAGGGGCGTGTCTCCATCCGTCACCGCGGCGGCGGCCACAAACGGCTCTACCGCATGGTCGATTTCCGCCAGACCAAGAAGATGGGCGTGCCGGCCACGGTGATGGCGCTCGAATACGATCCCAACCGTTCCGCTCGCATCGCGCTCCTGCATTACGCCGATGGCGAAAAGTCGTATGTGCTCGCGCCGGAAGGCCTCAAAGTCGGGGACCAGATCGTCAGCGGCAAGCGCACGAAAGTAAAAGTGGGCAACCGCATGGAGCTGCAGCATATCCCCGTTGGCTACCGCATCTTCAATATCGAGCTCCAGCTGGGCCACGGCGGCCAGATCGTCCGTTCCGCCGGCACCGGCGCCACGCTCGTGGGTCTCGATGGCGACTATGCCATCATCCAATTGCCTTCCACCGAAATCCGCAAAGTGCGCAAGGAGTGCTCCGCCACCATCGGCGTCGTGAGTAACTCCGAGCATAACCTGATCAACTACGGCAAAGCCGGACGCATGCGCTGGCTCGGCAAGAAGCCGCAAGTGCTCGGCAAATCCATGAACGCCGTCGATCACCCGCACGGCGGAGGAGAAGGACACAGCCCGATCGGTCTCGTCGCGCCCAAAACCCCTTGGGGCAAGAAGGCGCTGGGCGTGAAGACCCGCTCGGTGCGCAAATCCAACGACATGATCATGCGACGTCGCCTCCGTAAGAAGCGCAAATAATCCCTCACCCCTCTTATGTCACGCTCCCTCAAGAAAGGCCCTCATATCGACCAAAAACTCTTCAAGAAAGTGATGAAGATGGTCGAAAAGCAGGAGAAGAAAATCGTGAAAACGTGGGCACGGGACTGCGACATACCTCCGGAGTTCGTCGGCTTCACCTTCGCGGTCCACAATGGCAAAGACTTCGTGCCCGTGTACATCACCGAACAGATGGTCGGCCACAAACTCGGCGAGTTCGCCTGGACGACCAAATTCAAGGGCCATGGCGGCAAAGCTGCCACCACGGTCGCTCCCGCACCCACTGCGGCTCCCGCTCCCGCCAAATAATCCGTACAGACGTGCGATTCGCACGTTTCTATCCCACTCACCCATGCAAGCTTCCGCCCAATCCGTGCGCATCGCTCCCAAGAAGGCCAACCTCATCGCGAGGATGGTCCGCGGGCTCAGCGTGCCCGAGGCCATGGAGCAGCTGCGCCGCACGAATAAAAAAGGCGCGCGTATCGTCGAGCTGGTCCTGCGCTCCGCCATTGCCAATGCGTCGCACAATGATAAGCAGGATGCCCAGACCATGGTCATCAAAACGATCGTCGTCAACCAGGGCCAGGCCTACCACCGCGGCATGCCGATGGCCCGCGGCCGTCAGCGCCCGTACCGCAAATTCCTGAGCCACATCGAGATCACGCTGGGGTTTGCCGGTGATGACGGCAAGACGAAAAAGACTGCAAAGAAGGAAAAGACGCGGAAGAAAGGGGAAACGTCTTCCCAGCCAGCGCAATCTACGGTACAAAAGACTCGATCTGTTTCCAAGAGTACGAAGAAGACCAGTTCTTCTGAGTCTTCCGTGTCCTCTGTTTCTTCTGCGTCTTAATTATGGGTCAGAAAGTTAATCCCAACGGCTTCCGCATCGGGTTCACGCACACCTGGCCTTCCACCTGGTTCGCGCGCGGAAAGAAATACAGCGATCTCCTGCTCCAGGATGTCCGCATCCGCCGCTATATCCAGGAGAAGATCAAGGAATCCGGCATCAGCCTGATCAATATCGAACGCGGCAAGAAAACGATCGTCACCATCCACACGAGCAAGCCCGGCGTTCTCATCGGCAAGCAAGGCGCCGCCATCGAGGAGCTGCGCAAAGATCTCGAGAGGCGATTCACGGGCGGATTTGCGGTTGAAATCCAGGAGATCCGCAACCCGGATGCCGACGCCGAAGTGATCTGTGAAAACATCCAGGGCCAGATCCAGCGCCGCATGCCCTATCGCCGCGCCGTCAAAATGGCGGTGGAGAAAGCGATGCAGGCGGGCGCCATCGGTATCAAGGTCACCGTCTCCGGCCGCCTCAACGGCGCCGAGATCGCGCGCGATGATCTCTTCAAGGAAGGCAATGTGCCGCTCCAGACCCTGCGTGCCAATATCCAGCATGCCAAGCGCCACGCCATCACGAAGTTCGGCACGATCGGCATCCAGGTGTGGGTGTTCAAGGGCATGGTCTTCAAAAAGATCCAACAGGTGCAATCCGCGTCGCTTCCGTCTTCCTCTTCTTCTTCCCAGACGGCGTAAGCCCGTCTCCCTCCCATGCTCGAGCCGAAGAAATTCAAGTATCGCAAGCAGCACCGCAACCGCGGCGCTTGGTACGGCAAAGCCACCAAGGGCGCGACACTCGCGTTTGGTTCCGTCGGGCTCAAGGCCCAGACGGCCGGGGAGCTGACCGCTCGCCAGATCGAGGCCGCACGCCGCGCGATGACCCACAGCGTCCAGCGCGGAGGCAAAATCTGGATTCGCGTCTTCCCCCATACGCCCGTCACCCGCAAGGCTGCCGAGGTGCCGATGGGAGCCGGCAAAGGATCCGTCGAATACTTCGCGACGGTGGTGAAGCCGGGAACGATGCTCTTCGAATTGGATGGCTTGCCCGAGGCTCTCGCCCGCGAGGCGCTCACGCTTGCCGCTCATAAGCTCCCCGTCCGCACCAAGATCGTTGTTCGTCTGCGTTCCTAATCTCCGCCCTTCACACTCTCATGTCTTCTGCCGTCACCATCACCGAGCTTCTGAAGATGCAGCCAGACGATCTCCACCGCGAGATCCGCGCGCAACATACGTTGGTGGAAAAAATGCGCATCGGCATCCAGATGAGCAAGGAGAAAGACACGGCGAAATACCGCCGCGAGAAGCGCCAGCTGGCCCGCATGCATACCGCCCAGAGTTTCCAGAAGAAAGGATTGAATGCCCAACCCAAAGCCACTAGAGTTGCCGCCCCCGTGCCCGCAAAGAGCGACGGCGGGCAGGTCCGTAAAGTTTCGAAGGCCGCCAAAGCCTCGAAGCTTTCCAAAGCCGCTTCCTAATTTCCTCTACTTGCATGCGTACGAAGACCGGAACCATCACATCGGCCAAGATGACAGGCACCGTCACGGTGACCGTTCATCGTTCCATCTTTCATGCGCTCTATAAGAAGCGGTACCGCATGAGCAAGAAGTTCCTCGCCGACAGCAAGGGCATCGAGGACTTGGGAGTGGGTGATACGGTAGTGATCACCGAGACGCGTCCGATCAGCAAGAACAAGCATTTCAAAGTAAGCGAAGTGCTCAAGCGCGTCGCGCGCGTGAGCGAGATGGCGGAGGAGAAAGCGTTGGAGAAAGCGATGCGGTCCAAAGAGAAAGTCGAAAAGAACGAAAAGATGCAAAAGAATCAAAAAAATGTCTCGAAGGCATCGCAATCTTCTTCTGCTTCCTCCCGATGATCCAGCCTCAATCCATGCTCGATGTGGCCGATAACACGGGTGCCAAAAAAGTGATGTGCATCCGCGTGCTCGGCGGCACGCGCCGGCGCTACGCGCGTATCGGCGACGTGATCATCGTTACGGTGAAGGAAGCCGCGCCCCGCGGGACTGTCCGCAAGAAAACCGTCGAACGCGCCGTCATCGTCCGCACCCGCACCATCACGCGGCGTAAGGACGGCTCCGGCATCCGTTTCGATGACAATGCTTGCGTGATCATCCAGAAAGACGGCATGCCCAAGGGCACGCGCGTCTTCGGCCCCGTCGCTCGCGAGCTGCGTGCCAGAGGCTATCAAAAGATCATTTCCCAAGCTCCCGACGTTCTCTGATTTCCGCCTTCCAACCCTGTTATGAAGCTTCGTACCGGCGATACCGTCGTTGTCATCAGCGGCAAGGATAAAGGCAAGACCGGCACCGTCACGCGTGTGCTGCCTCAGGACGGACGTGCCATCATCACGGGCATCAACATGCGCACGCGCCATATCAAGAAGACCTTCGAGCAGGCAGGCCGCATCCTTAAGTACGAAGCAGCCATCAATGTGAGCAAGGTGATGATCATCGATCCCAAGATGTCCAAGCCCTCGCGCATCGGCTTCAAAATGGTGGATGGCAAGAAAATGCGCATCAGCAAGCTCAGCGGCGAAGTCGTTACGAAAGCCAAGATGAAGAAAGAAGCCAAGAAAGGTCATGCCAAGAAAGAGACCGAGGTGGCGAAGACGAACGAAGTGACAGATGTCAAAAAGACAACGGATACGGCGGCCGCATCTAAGGGGCAGCCGTTCTGGAAGCGCATGAAATTCGGTTCGGCGATGGAGCAGCAGGCGGAGATGCCCGAGCCATCCAATATGGAGAAAGACCACAGCATTCCTTCCCAGGAAATCCACGTGCGCAAAGGCGCTCGCGGTTCCTGATCTTCCACCCCATGGCTTACGATACCCTTCATGACCGGCTCCGAGGACCCATTGCCGCCGCTCTCAAAAAAGAGCTGGGCATCCAAAACGTCCACGCACTTCCTCGTCTCCAGAAGATCGTTCTCAACGTGGGCATCAACAAGACGAAAATGGACAGCAAGGAACTGCATGAATATATCGTCGAGACGCTCAAGCAAATCACGGGACAGAAGGCGGTCTTCCGCGTCGCACGCAAAGCCATCTCCAACTTCAAGACGCGCGAAGGAGGCATCGTGGGCGCCATGGTCACCCTGCGCGGCCGCCAGATGGAGGAATTTCTCGATCGCCTCGTGAGCTACGTACTGCCCCGCATCCGCGACTTTCGCGGGCTTCCTACGAAGCTCGACGGACGTGGCAACTATGCCATCGGGCTGCGTGACCATACGATTTTCCCGGAGCTTGGCGCGGTGGAATCCGGCAAGATTTTCGGCATGCAAATCCAGATCACCACGACCGCCGGCCGCGACGATTACGGTCGCGCGCTCCTGAAGCAGATCGGCATGCCATTCACGCCCGCGCGGCCGAGCAGGACGGACGGAGCCGAGAAGAAAAAGGTTGATTCACCGACCCAGAAAAGCGATACTGACGAGCCTCTTTCTTCGACGGAGGCATCCACAGCATAATTTCTCTTCTTTTTTTCCAGCCCCATCCTTTTCCATGGCCCGTCTCGCCCTCAAACTCAAGCAGCAGCGCCAGCTCGCAGATTATCTGCGGGACAAGCGCGCGGGCAAGAAACCGCTATTTCCCACCCGCATCTATAACCGCTGCCAGCTGTGCGGGCGCCGCCACGGATACATGCGTTTCTTCGGTATCTGCCGCATCTGCTTCCGTGAACTGGCGACCAACGGCGACATGCCCGGCGTCACCAAATCTTCCTGGTAATTCTCCTCTCTCATGGCTTCCCTCACTGACCCCATCGGCGATCTCGTAGCTCGGCTGCGTAACGCGCAACATGCGCGCAAGCTTTTCTGCCGCGCGCCGTGGTCGGTCATCAAGCAGCAGCTCTGCGAGATCATGAAGCGCGAAGGTCTCATCGAAGATGTGCAAGTGATCGGCGAGATACCCAAACAGGAATTGGAAATCACCTTCCACAAAGAGAAGCCGGCACTTGAGCTCAAGCGCATGAGCAAGCCGGGCCGCCGCATGTACATGGGTGCCAAGCAGATCAAGCCCGTGCTCCATGGCTTCGGTATTGCCGTCATCACCACCAGCCTCGGACTCCTCACGGATAAAGAAGCCCGCAGGAAGAACGTCGGCGGTGAAGTTCTCTGTACCATCTCCTGACATGTCGCGCATCGGATCCAAAGCAGTGGCCATTCCCTCCGGCGTCCAAGTGGACGTCCGCGGCGAGACCGTGCATGTCAAAGGCCCCAAGGGCGAGATGACACTCGTGCTCCTCCCCGAGATCGCCGTGGCGGTAGAAGGCAGCGAAGTAAAAGTGACCCGCAAAGTGGAGAACCGCCATGCGCGCGCGCGCCATGGTCTCACCCGCATGCTTCTCAACAGCATGACGATCGGCGTGAGCACCGGCTTCGAGCGCAAGCTCGAGATCATCGGGGTCGGTTATAAGGCGCAAGTAAAAGGCAAAATACTGCTCCTCAATCTCGGCCATTCGCACCCCATCAATATGTCGATTCCCCAGGGGATTGAGATGGCCCAGGATGAGAAAAACAAGAATATCCTGATCATCCGCGGTATCGATAAGCAGCTCGTGGGCCAAATCGCATCCGAAATCCGCGCCCTGCGTCCGCCGGAGCCCTACAAGGGCAAGGGTGTGCGCTACTTCGGCGAGAAT
>DAISLF010000048.1:0-7110 GCA_036820585.1 Candidatus Peribacteria bacterium
GAGAGACCGGGGGTGGCGGAGCGCAGGCTCAGCAGCGCGCAGGCGGACGCTCCATTGAGCGTGAGCATCCCCGTCACCGCTTGATTGCTGTTGCTCCCGATGGTGAGCGTATCGGCTATCAAAGGAACCTTGCGTAAATTATAGAAGGTCGTGGAGCCTGAAAGCGTCTGGTTCGTGCCATTCAAGACCACCGTCCCATTATTAGCTGTAAATATGCCGCGATTGGTGAAGTTCCCTGAGACTGTGAGAGAGGAGGGGGCGCTGAAGGTGCCGGCGGTGAGAAGAAATGAACCGGAGAGTGAGAGCGGATTATTAACGAAGAGTGTGCCAGCGGATTTGTTGATGGTGATCGCGTACAGATGCGCGCCTGTGGAGGTGATTCGTTGATTGCCGGTGCCATTGAAGGTGACCGTGCCGCTACGGGGATTCAAGGTCCCACGGGGATCTTGGAAGTTTCCTCCGACACTGACGCCGTAATTGGATGAGGAGACATCGAGAATCCCGCCGCTGCCCATATAATTATTGAGAACGGAGAGGGCCGCCCCTAAGGTGTGCCCTGTCGTTGCCGCAAAGAGATTGCCTGCTGCCAAGGTCGTGATTTCTGCCTGGTTGAGCGCGCGGTCATAGATGCGGAGGTCGTCAACTGAACCGACGAAGGGGAAAAAATTATCTATATCATTGCCCACGTGGAGTTGATAACCGAGAAAAGGGAACGAAAGGTTGGCTGTCGTCGTTCCTTGCAGGATTCCATCAACATAAAAGGACGCGGTAGTTCCTTGGCGAACCCCCAAAAGATGATGCCATGCCCCATCTTTGATGTTCGTGTTTGACTGGATCGCCACAGTGCTTCCCTTGCAATTCGCGTTATTCTCGCAGCGTAGAACAAACCAAGGCATTCCATCAAGACTTCCTGCTGCTGTTCCATTGATACCAATATCCCAACCGCCGACACCAGATTTTCTATTATCGACAATCATGTGAAAGTAAGTACCCGTGCTGGTTTTCACAAAAAAGGAAACTGAAAAATCCTGTGTTTGATTGAAGGAGAAGCGATAGGAATCTGGAGAATTTAAGGAGAGGTAATCCTTCGCCGCTGCACTAGCGGACGGCGATGTAAACTGCACGCTGTGGCTGTCGGGAAAAGAGGTTGTCGGAACGCTTGTAGAGAAGGTTGGGCTATTATACCGCGTGAAAGACGCGCCCAGCCCGGACGTATCCGCATATGTCGTACCCGAGGATTCGTCGAAGGTCCAGTGGCCGATGAGTCCATCGTTGACGTTCACATTGTAAAACGATGTAAGTGCCGCGTTCAGAAGTTGGCCCGAGCCGATGAGAAGGACCGTACCGTTATTGGCATTGAACGTCCCGCCGGTTTGCTGGAAGGCGCCGGAGACCGCGAAAGCGCCGGTCGGCGCTGTGAATGTGCCGGCGCTTAGTGAGAAGAGTCCGTTCACGAAGACGGTTCCGTTGCCCTGGAATGCGCCTCCCGACTGGACGAAGGACCCGTTGATCGTGAGGCCGCCGTTGAACGTGCCACCCGTAAGAACGAAGCCGCTGCCGTCGGCGAGCGAGCCGGTGCCGCCTTTATAGGTCCCAGCCGCTTGATTGAAAGCGCTTGTTCCGATTGTCACTGTGCTGCCGCCCGATTGAGTGATGATTCCAGTGTAGCCGGATGCGACGTTGATCCCACTGACCGAGATGTTCGTGGGAATGTAGGCGTTCTTCGCGCTTGTTACATTGAAGGTAGCGATGTCGCTCGTCCCCGGTGCCACTCCTCCCATCCAGTTGCCGGGGGTCGTCCATTGCGTATCCGCCCCTGCCCCGTTCCAGTAGATGGTGGCCGCATGAGCGAATGGTACGGAAGAGAAAAAGAACGATAAAAGAGTAATCGAGGAAATCCAACGTTTGAGCATGGAGAACGAGGGGGAGATGAAGAAAGAACTGTAATCGTCTTCTGCGCAAAAAAAGATTGAGAGAGAGAGAGTTCTGTTGCTTTACGCTAAAAAAAATGACTTTGGCACGTTCCCAAATGGTACGGCCTCGCCTCGGGGAAATCGTCTCTTTACCGTATCGCCGTCTCCCGGGGGTTCCACATTTTCCGGCATCGCGCTCCCGGCTCGGTGGAGAAAAAGAGACATTCTATGGCAATCGAATGTGCAGCGGTTACTATTCCTGTCTGCAGTTCTTCCGCTTTTTTCGATGGCTACCAAGCAAGATTTCCTGCGCGAGACGATCGAGCACATCGATCCCACGTCCTTCGATGCCGTTCCCATCATCGACCAGATGGGCAAGATGGCGTTCCAAGCGCGCAATCTTTCTCGCGCCTGCAAGATCGTCGATACGATGGTCATGGAAGATCTGACGGTGATCCTCACGCTCGCGGGCTGCACCATTTCCGCTGGCATGAAGAAGTGCCTGCTCCAGATGCTGCGCGACAATGTGGTGGATGTGATCGTCTCGACCGGCGCCACGATGGTCGATATGGATTTGCTGGAGGCGCTGGGCTTCAACCACTACAGCGGTACCGCTCTGGCGGATGACGAAGAGCTGCGATCGCTGCATATCGATCGCAACTACGATACCTACATCGACGAAGACGATTTGCGACATGTGGACGAAGCCACGTACGAAGTCGCGGGCATGCTGGAGCCGCGACCCTATAGCTCCCGCGAAATCATGCAGGCATTCGGCAAGTATCTGGCCGATCGGGATCTGGGCAAGGAGAGCGTGCTGCGCACCGCGTACGAGATGGACGTCCCCATCTTCACGCCGTCGTTCTCCGATTGCTCCGCGGGCTTCGGCTTCGTGAAGCACCAGGTGAACGCCGCCGGCCCGCACTGCAGCCATGATTCCGTGGCTGATTTCCGCGAGCTCACGCAGATCAAAATCGAAGCGGGCGACACGGGCATGATCGTCATCGGCGGCGGCGTCCCCAAGAATTTCACGGCCGATATCGTCGCGTGCGCCCAGGTGCTCGGCCACGATGTCGCGATGCACAAGTACGCGATCCAATTGACGGTGGCCGACGAGCGCGACGGCGCCGTCTCCGGCTCCACGCTCAAAGAGACGCACTCGCGGGGCAAGACCGACGATCTCTCGTCGCCGCTCGAGACAGGTGCGGCGGAGCAAATGGTCTTCTGCGAGTTTTCCTTGGCGCTCCCGCTCATGGTCAGCTATCTGCACCATAAAGGCGACTGGAAACGGCGCAGGATGCGCAGGCTCAATGCGATCTTTTCCTCGCAGAAGAATCCGACTGCGGAGAACGTAACGGCTTGAGTCATCATGAAACATCAATGACCAAGTGCAGATGGTGATCGGCGATCTCTCATTCTTGGCATCTTCTCTCTCCTGTGCTTCACTTCTCCTGGATGTCCCCGAAGCGCGAAATCACCATCGGCCTCATCCAGATGAAGCCCTCTTCGGATACCGCAAAAAACCTGGAACAGGCGCTTTTGAAAATCGAAGAGGCAGCCGCGCAGGGCGCGCAGATCATCGCGCTGCCGGAGCTTTTTTTGTCTCCGTATTTCTGTCAGCGTACAGACGACCAAGCGGCGTTTGCATCTGCCGAACCCATTCCCGGCCCGACGACGGAGGCGTTATCCGCGGCGGCAAGCAAGCATGGCGTCGTCCTTATCGGCGGGTCGATTTTCGAAAAAGGATCGGACGGCAAATTCTACAATACCGCCGCGGTCTTCAATCCGGATGGAAAACTTCTGGGCACGTATCGCAAGACGCACATTCCCGAGGATCTTCTCTATCACGAGAAGCATTACTTCGCGCCCGGCGACACGGGCATCCGGGTTTTCGACACGGCCTTCGGCAAGATCGCGGCGCTCATTTGCTATGACCAATGGTACCCGGAAGCCGCGCGCATCGCGGTGCTCCAGGGCGCAGAGATTCTCTTCTACCCCACGGCCATCGGCGTGATCGATTCGGACGTGGAAGAAAACATCACGGGCGACTGGGAGCAGATGTGGCGCAATGCCCAGCTGGGCCATGCCGCCAGCAACAACGTGTTCGTCGCCGCCATCAACCGCGTGGGCAAAGAAGGAAGTATCGCCTTCTGGGGCGGATCGTTCATCGCGGATCCGTCGAGCGCCGTCGTCGCGCAGGGGGGGCACGGCGAAGAAATCATTCTCGCGCGTTGCGATCTCGCGCGCATCGAGCCGTTGCAGAAAGCATGGAGGTTTTTGGAAAATCGCCGGCCGGAAATGTACGCACCGCTGATGAGCGGAATGAAAAATACATAATGAATACTCATTCATTTTCATTCGTTTTTTCTCTCATGCATTCTCCCCTATCTTCTCCGGCGGCATCGAGTTATCGGATGCCTGCCGAGTGGGAGCCGCATGCGGCCACCTGGCTCATCTGGCCGCATGATGAGCGCCATTGGCCGGGCAAAATCGACGCGGTCTATCCCGTGTGGGCGCGGATGGTCAAAGAGCTGGAGGCGGGCGAAGACGTGCATATTCTTATCCACGATGATGCGACGCAGGCCGTTGCCGAGCGGGAGATGACGAAAGCGGGAGTCGTTGGCAAGCGCGTCCATCTGCATCGCGCCGTCAATAATTTTTCGTGGGCGCGCGACGAGGGGCCGATCTTTCTGCGAAATCCCGCGACCGGCGATGTCATCATGACGCATTGGCAACATAACGGCTGGGGCGGACAGTGGGAGCACGATCTGGACGATCACATTCCCGAGAAGATCGAAGAGATCACGGGCATCCGCCGCATCGTAGCGCCGATGGTGCTCGAGGGCGGATCCATCGATGTGAACGGGAAGGGGACACTGATGACGACCGAGAATTGCCTGCTCAATACAAACCGCAATCCCCAGCTCGGCAAAGAACAGATCGAACGCACTCTTGCCGAGCATCTCGGCATCACGAAAATTCTTTGGCTGGGCGAAGGCATCGTGGGCGACGACACGAGCGGACATATCGATGATCTCGCGCGCTTCGTTTCCGAGCGGACGGTCGTGACGGTCATCGAAGAGAATCCCGACGATGAGAACTACGCGCCGCTCCAGGAAAATCTGCGGCGTCTGCAGATGATGACCGATCAGGATGACCAGCCGCTCACTATTGTCACATTACCTTTGCCGAAGCCGCTGTATTATAACGACGTCCGCCTGCCTGCCACCTACGCCAATTTCTACATCGGCAATGCCGCCGTGCTTCTGCCGGTCTTCGATGATCCCCACGATGCGCTTGCCATCGATACGCTCCAGAAAGCATTTCCCACGCGCCGCATCGCCGCCATCGACGCGCGCGATCTGGTGTGGGGATTCGGGGCTTTCCATTGCGTGACGCAGCAGGAGCCAAAAAAAATTCAATAGTTGATCCTACTAAGGCCCTAAGGGGGGGCCTCCCATGACACAACTTTTTATTGATACAGTGAAAAGAAGTAGGGCGATAAGAAATAGAACATTTAGTAATCGTTTGTTAATGGTAGGCAGGAAAAAGAAGAAAAATCCTATACTGATCCATCCAATGCTCATAATCATCAGCTGGTTATTTTGTGAAAGAATCAATGGTTCTATTCCTATGAGGCCGCCAACTGCCCAAAGTGGAAATCCGATAATAACGACCAAGCCAAAGGGGATTCCTACAATCAATCCTAGAGATAATCCTGTCAGATATGTGCCGATTGACATTAAGATGCAGACTCTGCGAATTTGCTCAGATTTTCTCAAAAGAAAAAGCAAGACAATAAATCCGATTGACCAAGCGAGAAAAATAAATGGAGCGAGCTGAAATGAGTGATTATGTTCTAAAATAAATGAAAGAATGGATGTAAGAAAAGCGCTACCGCTAAATGCAATCCATACCCAGCGCTCGGAGAGAAAGTATGTTTCTCCTTGAAGGCTTTTGGTTGAGTGTGACATTTCTCCATTCTAACAAAGAATTTAGACCTAGGACAAGAGATAAAATTGAGGTGGAGATAGGTCATTTTCCCTCAAAATCATTTGACCTTCGCTTGTGCCTGCGTACAATTCCCCGGTACCGCAGTGGCTTTCGATTGTGTGTTGAGTGCTGTGGCCCTTCTTTTGTTCGTTCGTTTCTCGTTTGATCGTTCTTCGTTTCCAAGCGAAGAACGAGAAACGCGCAAACGAATCAACTATTTTTGTCCCCCATTTTCCATGGCCACAAAGAAGAAAAAAGTGAAAGCCGTCGCACACAAGGCGGCCAAGAAGCCCGCGGCGAAAAAGCCAGCGATTGCAGCCAAAAAGCCCGCACCGAAAGCGCAGGGAAGAGCGCAGCCCAAGAAAGAGGTTCCCAAAAAGGAAATCCCTAAGAAAACGCAGCCCAAAATTGCTGCCAGGGATATTTTGACGGAGAAGCAGGTACCGCTCAAACCCGTGAAGATGCCGCCCAAGAAGGCATATCAGCTGCATGTGGAAGATGATGTATTGCCGCGCCTGAATCCGCATATCGTTCCCACGCCCGGGCGCATTCCGTCTTTTTTCCAGAATCTGCCGGAGTTGATCCAAGCCAAGAGCGTGCAGAGCGGCCGCGTTTTCCTGGTGGAAGATGAAGGCAACCCGCACGTGCCGTCGCTCATCGAAATGCAGATCCAGAGCTACAAGTGGTTCCTCATGGAAGGCCTCAAGGAACTCTTGGAAGAAATCACCCCCATCACCGATTTCTCGGGCAAGAAGATGGAGCTGCGCATTCTCGGCCATACTTTCGATCCTCCCAAATATGACCCCGATACCTGCCGTCGCCGTAACCTGAGCTACGAAGCCGCTATGAAGGGCTATGTGCAGCTCATCAACAAAGAGACCGGCGAAATCAAGGAGCAAGATGTGTTCCTCGGCTCCATTCCGCTGATGACCGAAGCCGGAACCTTCATCGTCGACGGCATCGAGCGCGTGGTGGTGCACCAATTGGTGCGCTCGCCGGGCGTCTTCTTCAGCAAAATGCCGGATCATCCCAAGTTCCATGCCGCCAAGATCATCCCCAAGCGTGGCGTGTGGCTGGAGATCGAGACGGACCGCCGCGGCATCATCACCTGCAAAATCGACCGCAAACGCAAGATCCCCATCACGCAGCTGCTGCGCATCTTCGGCTACGAGACCGATGCGAAAATCCTCGATCTCTTCAAAGA
>DAISLF010000049.1:0-7099 GCA_036820585.1 Candidatus Peribacteria bacterium
TCCCCGAAAGACGGATGCCAGAAAGGTATCGCATCGATCCCATGCGTGATCATAAGCGCATGCGGCTCACCGTTCGCACGATAGACATCGAATTCGCGTTTCATCAGCGCATCCACTGCGAGATTCAGATTGTAGCCCGGGCCATCGGGCCGCCCGATGCCGCAGCGCCGATCCAGGTAAAAACATCGCGGGCAGTGCAAAAAAAGCTCGAGCTTACTGCGGCTCATTTTGTAAGGCGCCGACGAAGCAGGATCGAAAAGATTGCGGCAGCGCACGGCACTTTTTTCCGATTTCGCACCTATATCAGCGTCCATGTCCGACTGTGTCTTCACACAGCCATGGTACGTCAGACATGCAGTGGCGCAAAATCGCCAGGCTTTTTCCATCCAAGCAACGAATGCTCTCGCGAACAACGCAGAGGACGAGTACAGTCGGCAGTAACTTTCATTTTCTCCCCTTTCTTCATATGAGCGCACTCGTCAAACCTCTCAGCTGGTTGCTGGGCATTGTCCTGCTCCTCGTGGGCATTGTCGGCTTCTTCATGAATCCGGTCGTACTCTTCGCAGTCAATCCTCTGCATAATATCGTGCACCTTGCCAGCGGCGCCACCGCCGTGATCGCCGCCAGCATGGGCTATCGTGCATCGCGCATGTACCTCATCGTGTTCGGCATCGTCTACGGTCTTGTCACAATCGTCGGATTTTTGGGCGTCCAGCCGATTATCAATTTGCTCAACATCAATCCTGCCGACAATGTGTTGCACCTGCTCATCGCCGCAACGTGTCTCATCGTGGGTTTCGGCTCGAAGAACGCGTGAATATTGATGTCCTTCCAAGAGAACCCGGCCCATGGCCGGGTTTTTTTATCGGCGCAGCGGCACGGTCGCCGGAGGATCGATCAAAATCGGACCGCCCTGCGTCATCTCGATCGCATAGACCGGATCGAAGGGAATGGATGTGAGACGCAGATGTTCGATGGCATCCAGGCGGTATGTCCGCAGCTCCTGCGTCTCCACCTTACGCGCGCAGAGGAGCACATGGCCGTCTTGCGTGAAGCGTAAGGAATATGGTTCGATCAGACGCTCCGTTCCGGCATATCCAAGCTCCAAGCAAAGCCGGCGCGTCGCGGCGTAGCGGATCATCTCGAGCGGTGAACCGAATGAAGGCTGCGATACGGATGAAGATCTGTACGCCATAGGAACTTTTCAGTATCCCAGCCTGCGCTTCGTACGAGCAACAAAATCACTGATTTTTTACAAAGACATCTCCATTTACATACCCTGCGGGTGCAGCATCGACATCCGCGCACGCATTTTTTCCATCAGCATCTGCGCCTCTTTCTGATAGGCAAGCACCTTCTGTTTTTTCAAATGCCTTGAGCGGGCAATGGTTTCTTGGATCTCTTCCAGACGTTTCAGGGCTTCCTGTGGCACATACTTGTACTGCGCAGTCTGCGTATCGGTGAAGGAAGCCGCCATCAATCTTGTTCCCGCGACTGTGAGCTCTTGACGTGCATATATCATCGACTGGAGCAGTTCCTGGCGCATCACAGCGACGGTTTGCATGGCGGATGCGGCGCGCAGGCGTTGCGCTCGCAGCGTCTCTTCATTCACCCGCTGCACATCCCATATCAATCCCAGTTTCTCGAGCGCGCGAATGATCATGCCGGATACGTCAAACTGCCACCAACGCAGCCCATGGAAAGCATTGCGAGGGAATGCATGATGATTATTATGCCAGCCTTCGCCGAGCGCCAAGTAGCCCACGAGCCACTGATTGCGGCTCTCGTCAGTCGTCTCAAAATCACGGCACCCGAAAATATGACAAATGGAATTGACGCTCCAGGTGACGTGCGACAACAGAAAAATGCGTACGCCTGCGCCCCACACGAGCCCCGTCCATCCCCCGAGCGCATAAGGCAACACGAGCGATACGATCATCCACAGCCACGAGAGCCGGTTGACGCTCTGGACGACTTCATCGTGCAACAGCTGCGGCACATAGATCTTCTCGTCGACAGGCTCGCTGAAAAGCCAGCCCAGATGCGCATGCCAGAAACCATCCAATGGGCTATGTGGATCGCCATCTTCATCGGAATGCGCATGGTGCTTGATGTGCGTAGCCGCCCATTGGATGGGCGGGCCATCAAATGCCATACAACCAAGAATCAAAAAAACCGTGCGCACGACAGCGTTCGACTGGAAACCCTGATGTGTCAGCATACGATGGTAGCCAATCGTCACACCCAGACCCGTGCACAAGTAAAACCCGCAAGGATCCAAAGATCCGAGACAAAGATAGAGCGCTGCCACGCGTACATAATTGCTACCGCGACACCCGCGAGCGGCGAAACAACAAGCGCAAGCACGATCAGTTTGCGTATCCCTTCGGCTACATGGGAAGACATGCCCGAAGCATAGGAGATACCGATAACGATGCAAGAAAACTTCCGTGGATTGCGTCCGGAGTTATGGCGTTTTTCCTTCCCTGTTCTGATTCAAAACGGCACGGAAATAGAAGGAAGGATGCCCGCAGGACTGCTGGCATTCGCTTGAGAAGAAGAACTGCCCTGCGTTCCAGATGAAGCAGATTTTGCAGAAGACAACACATCCACGTGTATGACTGCCGTAGTGCCCAAATGCGTTTGTATGCCGGGTTGCATTGAAGAAGACCAGGAACTGCTCATCTGCGTAGCCGAAGAGGAGGATGAAGCGGAGGAACCCAGGCCGGCCTGCAAAGCTGCCTGTTCGGTCGTTTCGAGCAGATCAATGCGATGATGTCCTTTCTGCAATCGTTCATATGCATCCTGATAAGCATTGAGACGTGCGCGCAGCGACGATGCCGTTTCTTTTTCCCCATCCTGATCCAGCTGCTGAATACTGCTGAGCGCCATGCGCCGCTCGAGGCGGAATTCCTGATCCACTGCGACACTGATATTGTCATTCAAACGCTGACGCTTCTCTAGCTCCTGGACCTCCTGCACACGAGTACCCAAGTGTTGCGCGCTTGCCTGCGCACGTGACTTTTCCGACAAATTGAATCGCGTTTGAATTTGCTCTTCCACCTGCTTGAAGGGATAGAGAAAATCACCGGGAAGCGAACTTTCTGCGGCATACGATATGCCGGCACTGGCGGAGATCACCAACAGAAGAGCGAGAACAGGAACGGCCCAGCTGAGCCGATAGCGGGAAAATGAAAAGAAAGAAGGACGCAGCGAATGCTTTAAAGCGGCATACAATATTTCTTTCTCAGAAACTTCCAGGCGCATCTCCTGGAGCGGAGCGAGCATTGCAATAATATCCTGCTCTTCGACAGCGCCTGCGATCCGCATGGATGCCAATTCCAGCCATCCTTCCTTTTTCTCTGTCTTCGAAAGACATGTCGCGGTCAGTGGAACAAAGAAAGCAGCAATATCCGTCTCCAGATCTGTCTCCTGGCGATGCATGGAATGACGAATAGTTGTCCACACTTCTTTCTTTTCCTCAGAAGTGAGAGAGAAATCCTGGCCTGAGTTCAAAAATGAAGAAGGGTCAAAAATCATACGAGCAGAAGACGGGAGAGGATCCCAACTCTTACAACGCTTTTTCTACAAATGTCGTTTTACATTGGACAATATTACTATTTATTTTTAATAAAGTCATACGGTAGACGCTCCTCTCAAAATACGCGATGGCCATCCCCTCTGTATCTTTTACAGAGATTTGGTCAGACCCGCGAGAGGATTGCCATCAGCCTTATTCATATGCGATCGCAATTGCTTGATGCCACGATGCAGACGAACCGAAATGGTATTGGCTGATTCGCCGAGAATGCCTGCGATGTCAGCCGGCGGGATACCGTCGATATAGCGCATGATAAGCACGTCACGATAATCTTTATCCATCTGACGCAACGTCACGAGGACCTTTCCCTGTTCTAAGCGTCGATGCATATCGGGCGTTTCATCGTATCCAGGATCCCAACCGCCCTTTTGCAAGGCATCAAGCGATACTTCTTTCTTCTTGCGGATCTCGTCCACGATCAAATTATTGGCGACTCTATAGAGAAAAGCGCGCATATTATCGATCTTCTTTCCATCGCAGAGAAAATTCCATGCACGCATGAATGCTTCCTGCATCAGTTCTTTGCCGCGCTCGCGGTCGAAGACACGGAAGTAGCAGTGGCGGAAGATCGCATCGGCATACTCGTTATATGCTTGTTCGAACTCGTGTTCGGTATCAGGAGAAGGGGAAGACATGGTGCAAAGGAAGGGAAGCAAAGAATGGGGATGCAGCATCATTGCTGCATGAATTCTTGATACCAGGATTTCAGGAGGATACCAGAACTCCGTCTGGACTTTTAAAGTAATCTTTGTGCTAAATTTTTGTACAGAAAATGATATTTCTCTCTTCACAAAGCCAAATTTACGCATGAACGGCCATATTTTTGATGTACTGGTTCGCAGGGAGCGAGAGTGAAAGATATCCCTGAGCCGATTGTGCATACTGCGCGTCATGATGCAAATCCTGCGCCAGCCACAGACGCGTGCATTCCGTCACGTCCATCGCACGTTGAAAGCCGTTGTCTGTATGCTGGATCTGCCCGTTCATCACCAAAAAAAACGTCCAGTGGAGATGCGGACCGGTCGCGTTGCCGCTTTTCCCCGAAAGTCCCACGGCATCCCCCTGCGAAATTTGCTGGCCGGTCTGCACATTGGCGTGCGACAGATGCGCGAGCAGGCTGCGGCGCTTGCCATCGTCGATCGTGATGCTCAGTCCATAGTTCTTGATGCCTTCGTCTTTCACGGTGGCGACGCCGTCATGCGGCGCATATACGGCTGTGCCCATGGGAATGCCGAATTCGATGCCATTGCGACCGACTAAATCAAAGATAGCGTAATCGGCTGGATTTTGGCCGAAGCCTTGCGTGATGAGCGGCGTAGACGGCAGAGGAGAGAAGATCATGAGGAGCAAAGAAGAGAAATAAAAATCGGAGAATGCTCCATACTTTCCCATCCATCATCCCATGAGAATTTTTCATTCTCCATTTTCAATTCTCCATTCCGTGTGGAAGGTTCCTTCGGTATCGATGCGCTGATAGGTATGTGCTCCGAAGAAATCGCGCTGTGCTTGGATAAGATTGGTAGGCAGACGGTCGCTGCGCTGCGCATCGAAGTAGGAGAGCGACGCCGCGTGCGCCGCCACGGGAACGCCCGCCGATGAAGCTACGCACAAAAACTGTCTCCAATGCTGCTGGCGCTTGCCTGCGAAACGTCTGCCCAACTCCTTTTCGCCGGAAGAAGAATCCTTGGAGAAGAGCCGCTGAAAGGTTGGCAGCATGACAGAGCGGATGATGCAGCCGCCACGCCAGATGCGCGCGATCTCGGACAGATCCAGCTCCCACCCATACTCGCCGGATGCAGCGTGGATGAGAGAAAATCCTTGAATATAGGAGCAGAGAACGGAAAGCTCCAATGCACTGCGGCAGAGAATTGCCACCTCGCGCGGATCGGCATGGAGCGGCAGGGCCTCAAGCACATGACGTTTGCCGCGCTGACGCATCTGTTTGTCGCCCGAAAGAATGCGCGCGTCCACTGCCGCATTGATGGTTGGAATTGCGACACCTAGCGTCATCGCCGCTTCGGTGGTCCACTTCCCCGTCCCCTTCTGGCCCGCGGCATCGGCGATGCTATCGATCAAATCGCCGCCGGTCTTGTCATCTTTCTTGCGAAAAATGGCGGCAGTGATCTCGAGTAGGAAGGACCCGATATCGGCTCCTTTGCTCCATTCGCCAAAGAGCGCGGCCAATTCTTCATTGGTGAGACGTCCGGTACGGCGCAACACATCGTAGACCTCCGCGATCAGCTGCATGAAGCCGTACTCGATGCCATTGTGCACCATCTTCACGAAGTGGCCCGCGCCGCCCGGCCCGATGTGCGCAACGCATTTGCCGCCTGCGCCATCATCGGCGGACATCTGTTTCAGTAAACCCTCCATCGTCTTGTACGCGTCCAGATCTCCGCCGGGCATCATGCTGGGTCCGCGCAGCGCGCCTTCTTCGCCGCCGCTCACGCCCATGCCGAAGAAATGGAAGCCCTTCTGTTTCAACTCTTGTTCGCGGCGCTCCGTGTCCGAATACAAACTGTTGCCCGCATCGATGAAAATATCGCCCTTGTCCATCACCGGCAGCAGTTCGGCGATCACGTCCTCCACCGGCCGGCCGGCTTTGACCATGAGGAGAATCGGGCGCGGCGGCCGGAGCGCGGCTTTGAGCTCATGGAGCGTATGGCATGCGATGAACTTTGCCTCGCTGCCGTGCGCCTTCATGAATTCATCCGTCCGCGATGTCGTGCGGTTATAGACCGCCACCGTCGCTCCCCTGCTCGCCGCATTGCGCGCAAGATTCGCCCCCATGGTGCCGAGCCCGATGACGCCGAGTTGCATGCGAATACCGTAGCGGAGGTCCATGAACCTGCGCTACGGATTTTGGATGCGCATGTTATTTTTTCACTTTTTCCCAGTCTTCCTGAAATTTCTTGATGCCGCTGTCGGTGAGCGGATGGAGCGGCAATTTCTGGAAAATATCGAATGGAATCGTACAAATGTGCGCACCGAGACGCGCCGCATCCACGATATGGCGCGGGTGGCGCGTGGAAGCGACGAGCACTTCGCAGTCAAAATCGTAATTGCTCCAAATCTCCATGATCTCGGCGATGAGCCCCATGCCGTCTTCGGAAATATCATCGAGCCGCCCGATGAAGGGGCTGATGATATTGGCTCCGGCCTTGGCGGCCAGCAGCGCCTGCGATGCGGAAAAAATGAGCGTCGTATTCGTGCGGATTTCTTTCTTGCGGAAGTATGACAACGCCTTGAGCCCTTCGGTCGTCATCGGCACTTTCACATAAATATGCTGATGCCAGCTGGCGTACTCCTCGCCCTGCTTTTTCATCCCTTCAAAATCCGTCGCCGTCACCTGGGCGCTCACGCAGGGCACATGTTTGCACATCTCAAGAACCGTTTTTTTAAAATCTTTGCCTTCCTTGGCGACGAGGCTTGGATTGGTGGTGACGCCGTCGAGCACGCCCCAGGAAGCGGCGAGCGCGACATGATCGGTATTGGCGG
>DAISLF010000050.1:0-6973 GCA_036820585.1 Candidatus Peribacteria bacterium
GTTACTGGGGCGTCTCGCGCGGATGGTCGCACCATCTCACTCTGCCCTGGCGCACGGTGATGAACGCGGATTCCGGCGGCTACTATGTCACCACCATTCCGGCGTTGCTCCTCTTCCCGCTCTTGCTCTTGCTGCCGTATTTCTGGACGCGCAAGGCACGGTGGCTTCGCTGGATGTTCGTGGGCACGCTCTTCATGGTCTTTGAGTGGATCATCTTGGCCAACGGCGTGCCATGGTACGGCATCGGCATTTTCCTGGGCATCGTTCTCGGGCTCGAAGTGATGACGGCGCGCGCTCCCGACCTGCTGGGCAAGTGGGTCGCGGGGATCTTCCTCACGTTGTCGCTCCTTCTGGCGCTCAATATGCGCATCTGGCAATTCGAGCAGACGCGCAATATTTTCGAGTACTCGCTGGGGAAAGTATCCGCGGACGTTCTCAAGCAGCTGACGATCCCGTACTACGACGGCATCACCGGTATCGTGGTGAAGCGCCACGACTCGATGCCCGACCGTCCGTACCTCTACCGCGTGGGCACGTTCATCCCGTATTTCATTCCGAAAAATCTGGAGATCATCGGGATCAATGATCCGCAGCTCGATAATTTCAACTGCCTCTACGCCGAACGCAACGGCGCACTCACATTGCAGCGGCTGAAGGCGCTGGGCTTCAATAGCATCATCTTCGATACGAATACCGCCACCATCGAGCACGATATGGCGGGCTCGCTCCACAAGAAAGTGCAGGCGTTCCAGGACTTCGTGAACGATCCGGCGCTCAAGCTGGAAGTGGTGATCAGCGATACGAATGCGGGCGTGGCGTTCATCCAAATTCCGTAAAATGTCGAACAAACCAAGGAATCCAAGGAGGCCAAGGAGGCCAAGGAGCTTCCACATTCCTCGGTTTCTTTGGTTTCTTTGGTTTCCTCGGTATCCTTCGTTCGCATGATCGTCATCGTCATTCCGGCCTATAACGAAGCAGAGCGGATCGCGCCCGTGGTCCGCGATGCACGTAAGTATGCGCAGATGGTGATCGTGGTGGATGACGGTTCCGCGGATGCGACGGCAGAGCGCGCGCAGGAGGCGGGAGCGCGCGTGCTGCGTCACTTTGAAAACAGCGGCGCGGGCGCCGCCACCATGACGGGGATCGAGGCGGCCCGGGCGCTGGGCGCCACGATCATCATCACGCTCGACGCCGACGGCCAGCACAATCCGGGAGACATTCCTTTGCTCCTGAAGCCCTTGGAAGAGGGGACCGCGGACGTCGCGTTCGCGAATCGTTTTGGCCAAAAAAATCGCATCCCGGCGATCCGCCGCGTGTTCAATGGCATCGGCAATGTGGTCACCTTCGCCGCCACCGGGCGCTGGTTGCAAGATAGCCAATGCGGTTTCAAGGCATTCGGCCAAGTGGCCGTCCACCAGATCGACCTGCGGATGCGCGGATTCGAATTCTGCACCGAAATCATCCGCGAAGCGGCCGAGCACCGCTGGCGCATCGCCCAGATCCCCACGCGCGTGACCTACTCCGAATATACCCTGGCCAAAGGCCAATCGTTTGGCAACGGGGTGAAGACGGCGATGAAAATTCTTTTGCGTTCATTTCTGCGGTGAGTGGATGGAGAGAGGACAGAAGGTTTTAATCCAGCCCTCCTGCCTTTCTGCCCTTCATTTACCTTCTAGCCTGTACCAAGGAGATGTACACTTACTCTGTTCATGCGTCTCACTCCCTATCAAATCATCGCGCCGCTGGTGGCTTTGGTTGCCATCTTGTACGCCTGGAATCTGGTGATGCGCCAGAAGAAGACGCTCTGGGAAGCGTGCTTCTGGACCATCTTCTGGGGAGCGATCGCGCTGATCGCGCTCTATCCATCCATCCTCTCGTACCTCTCCGCCATCACGGGCATCGTCAACCAGGAGAACGCCGTGCTCGTCACCTTCATGGGCATTCTCTTTTTCATGGTCTTCTATCTGGTGGTGCGCATCGAGGAGCTGGAGCAACGCCATACCAAAGTCGTCCGGGCGCTGGCGCTGCGCGAGGCGGGGCTGCAGCGCGCGAAGCGCGACGGGGATGGGGAGGAGGACAGGCTGGCGGCGTGAGGGCGGCAGGTAGGCACGGAGGGCAGAAGGTTGGAAGGGCAGCAGGTTTTTGTTACAGACCTACTGCCTTTCTGCCCTGCTGCCTTAATCCAGATCGATCACCTCCGCCGCTCGTTTTTCCGTATCCACCACTCCGCACGTCGCTCTCTTGCCCGATCCGTGCACGGTACCCGGATTGAAGAAGAGAGTGTTGCTCTGTTGCGTGATCAAGGCCTGATGCGTGTGGCCGCTGAGAACGATGTCGTACGTGCCGCAGGCGACGAGTGCGTCCGTGATCTGCTGGATGGTGCCGTGGTAGACGGCGATGCGCTTGCCATCCACTTCAGTCGCCGAGAATTCCCGCGCGAGAGTCCAGCCGAATTCATGGAATGCTCCTTGGAGATCGAAGATATCGCCGTCGTTGTTGCCGAGGATTCCTACGCCGGGGATTCCTTTCAGCTCTGCCAATGGCCGAATGCCGCCCGGGCTGCAGTAGTCGCCCAGCAGGATGATCTTTTCGACGTTGCGCGCACGAAGGGCCGCCGCCGCTTTTTCCGCGTGCTCGAAATGGTCATGGATGTCGGAGAGGATGCCGAGGAGCATGTACGATAGTATACGAGGCCTTGTCCACTGTAGAAAAGAGATCGCTTGAGTTGCTGGTTTCTGGATAAGCGGCTGAACCGGCAACAAGTCGGCTGGCCAGCAACATGTACGGATTCCGCTATGATCCTCTTGCCCATGCCTACCATTCTCCTCATCAGCCCGTACTGGAAAGAGCCGCACCGCTGGATGGTCAGCTCGGTGAAATTGGCCGAGCTTTGGCAGCGGCTGGGGTACCGCGTGATCGTCGCATGCATGGGGTCGCAGACGGGCATCGAGCAGGTGTCCGAGACGCTCACGATCCATCGCCGGAAAGATATTTTTCTGCCCGATCCGCTGAACTTCGGCATTGCATTCGGATTTGCCGGGTATGTGCGCCATCTTACCCGCAGCGAAAAGCCGGACATCGTCATCGTGAACAAAGTCCTTTTCTGGACGTCGTTCGCCGCGATACCGCTCTGGCTCTCCGGCCGGAAAATCCTGCTCCTCACCGATGCCCTCGTGGGCATCACATGGTGGCCGCGCACTCTCGTGCCCAAGATCATCATGGGGATCGGCGCGTGGACGATGGGTTGGCTGGTCCTCCTCTGTGCCACGCGCGTCGTCACGTTCCATCCGCAGCCGGAGAAAATTTTACGGCGCTTGGGAATCGCGCAAAAAACGGAAGTGATTCCGACAGGAATTGATCCGACGCCCTTTGGGACGGGCATCGCCAGGCATCCAGTACCAAGCCCCAAGACGGAAGGAACGATCACGTATATCGGCCGTCTCGAATCCGTGAAAGGCGTGGATGATTTTTTGGCGGCTGCCGTCACGGTCAAAAAAAGCCATCCGCAGCTGCGCATCCAAGTCGTCGGCTGGTACAAGGAAGGTCATCCGCTGGTGAGCCAGTATGATCGCGATGCCGTCTTCCTGGGATTGCGGCATGATATTCCCACCATCCTGCGCGAAACCGATGTCTTCGTGCTCCCCAGCTACAGCGAAGGCCTCAGCAATGCATTGATGGAAGCGATGGCGAGCGGGTGCGCGTGCATCGCCACCGATGTGGGTGGCAACCGTTTCTTGTTGCAAAACGGCATCTCGGGATTCCTCTTCCCGCCCGGCGACCGCGAGGCGCTTGCCGCTCATGTGCGCCGCCTTCTCGACGATCCTGCCAAGTGCAGAGCGATGGGCGAAGCGGCCCGCAAGCGCATCGAGCAAACCTTCTCGTGGGATGTGGTAGGGAAGCAGTATGAACGACTGTTTGCAGAGTGGATCGGCAATTCTTAATTATCAATTATTCATTTTCTACCCGTGCGTCCCCACGTCGTCATCCTCTCGGCATTCATAACACCCTTTCGCAGCGGCGCGGAAGCGTGCGCGGAGGAGATCGCGCAGTGCTTGTCCGACCGGTACCGCATCACCATTGTCACCGCCCGGCTGCGGCGTGATTTGCCAGAGCGCGAGTTCGTCGGAACGGTGGAGATCGTGCGAGTCGGGAACGGGGGACCGTCCGACAAATGGTTCTTTGCGCTGCTCGCGCCCGCCGCCGTGCGTTCGCTGAAGCCCGATCTGATTCATGCCGTGCTGGAGTCGTATGCCGGACTCGCGATGATCCGCTGCCGTTTCCGGTTTCCCCACATCAAGCGCCTGCTCACATGCCAGAGCACCAATACATCTCTTCTTCTTCGCATGATGCATCGCAGTGCCGATGCAGTCACCGTCATCAGCCGCGTGCTGCAAGAGCGTGCGGCACGCCTGGGCAGACCGGAAGCGATGCTGATTCCCAATGGCGTTCGATACGAACAGATTCGCGCTGCCGCACACAGGCATCCCAAAATTCCCGGCCGCATTCTGTTCGTCGGACGGCTGGAGAATATGAAGGGAGTTGATACGCTTTTGCGGGCATTCGCCGCTCTCGTCCCCCGCCCGCGGAAATCCGTTCCCATCATGCATCTGCATATCGTCGGCTCCGGATCGAAGCGCGCGATGCTCGAGAAATTGTCGCATAAGCTTCATCTGGATGAATGGGTTTCGTTCCAAGGCCGTCTCGATGGAGAGCAACTTCTGCAGGAATATGCCGAGGCGGAAATTTTCTGCGGGCTTTCGCGCAGCGAAGCATTGGGGAATGTGTTTCTGGAAGCTGAGGCTGCGGGCTGCGCGGTGGTGGCGACCAATGTGGGCGGCATTCCGGATATCGTGGAGAACGGCCGGACGGGTCTCTTGGTTGCCGCCGGTGATCCGGCCGGTGCCGCCGAAGCGCTGGAAAGCCTCTTACGCGATCCGATGCTACGCAAAAAACTGATGGCGGAAGGAATAGAACGGATGAAAAAGTACGATTGGAAGATTCTCGCGCAGAGGTATGAGGAGGTGTATGAGAAATTGATCGGCTGAGGTTTTCCTTTCGACCACCGCAGGCAGGAACCCTTCGATCCGCTCAGGACACGCGCCTGCCCCTGGCAGAAATAGTTTTGTCTTTCCGCTAATAGGAGCGCTCATTCTTAGGTGCGGCGGACAAAGGAAAATACATTGATCCTCACATCTTCCTTCTCTCCCGCACCAGCACCGACGCGCGATGCAGGCTCTCGAAGGTACCCGCATCCACCCATTCATCTTGCAGGATCGTGGCGGTGATGCCGTCTTTTTTCAAATAGGAAATGCTGAGATCAGTTATCTCCAATTCATTGCGCTTGGAAGGCGTGAGGCTTCGGATCATGTCGAAGCAGAGTTTGTCGTAGACATAGCAGCCCGTGACCGCATAGTTGCTCTTGGGCTGTGCCGGTTTTTCCTGGAGTGAGGTGACGGTGCAGGCGGCGCCGTGTTTTTCTCTCTGGATTTCCGCGACGCCGAAACGCTTGGGGTCGGTCACTTCTTTCAGGAACAGATGCGCGCCTGTTTGAAACGAAGCGATGATGGGCGTGAGGTCATCGAAGAAAATATTATCGCCCAGGATGGCACACACGCTGCCGCCCTCGGCGAACTCTTCGGCAAGGCACAGGGCCTGCGCAATACCGTCCGGTTTCTCCTGCACCTTGTAGGCGAACGTGCAGCCGAAGCGAGAGCCCGATCCGAGGAAGCTCGTCATCTGGTCGATGTGCTCGGGCCCGGTGATGACGGCGACATCTGTGATGCCGGCCCTCGTGAGCGTCGCGAGCGGATACAGAATGAGAGGCTTGTCGTAGACCGGCAGCAGGCTTTTGTTGGTGATGTCGGTGAGAGGGCGCAGCCGCGAGCCGGTGCCGCCGCAAATCAATACTCCTTTCATAGGAACAGGAGTGTAGAGCTTTTGGCTTCTGGAATCTACTTTCGGGAGGAATCCGAGGAGTCCGAGGGAACGAGGATCACACCCTCCGGACTCTTCGATTTCTGCGGTTTCTTCGCTATCCTCCCCGCATGACTCTCCTCGTCACCGGAGCCGCGGGCTTCATCGGCTCGCACTTCGTGCTCCGTCACCGCCGCCTGCATCCCGATGACACGATCATCGTGCTGGACGCCCTCACGTATGCCGCCGATAAATCGTTTCTCGATCCCGTCATCCAGACGATCCGCTTCATCCAGGGCGACATCGCCGATGTCGTGTTGCTGGCGCAAATCGTCGAACGCTACGGCATCGAGACCATCGTGAACTTCGCCGCCGAGACGCACGTGGACCGCAGCATCCGCGACGCCATTCCATTCCTGCACACCAACGTGATCGGCGTGCAGGGGCTCATCGAAATCTGCAAGGCGCACCCGGAGATCCGCCTGCTCCATATCTCCACCGACGAAGTGTACGGCGACATCGCCGATACCGACCGGCCGCGGCAGGTGGGGGATCCGCTTGTGCCCAGCTCTCCCTATGCAGCCTCCAAGGCTGCGGGCGAACTCCTCCTGATGGCGGCGATGCGCACCCACGGGATCAAAGCCTGCGTGACGCGGTGCACGAATAACTTCGGCCCGCACCAGGCGCTGGAGAAATTCATCCCGACGATTATCCGAAACGCATTGCAGGATAAGCCCGTGCCCGTCTATGCGCAGGGCAAGAACAAGCGAGACTGGCTCTATGTGACCGACCACTGCGATGCGCTCGAGATTCTGTTGCAGACTCCTGCAGCATTTGGCTCCGATGTGATCGAAGGTCCAGTGCAGCACGGCGAAAGCTTCTTCAATATTTCCGCCGATGACGAGCGTGCGAATATCGATGTGGCCAAGCAAATCTTAAAGATCCTTGGAAAACCCGAGAGTCTGCTCACCTTCGTGCCCGATCGTCCGGGACATGATTGGCGTTACGCGCTGCAGAGCAGTCCGATGCGCGCGCTTGGCTGGAAGCCGGTCGTGGCCTT
>DAISLF010000051.1:0-6904 GCA_036820585.1 Candidatus Peribacteria bacterium
CAGGTTCTTTGCCGAGCTTGCGGTGATCGCGGCGCTTGGCCTCCTCCAGCATGTCCAAATGTTTTTTCAATTCCTCTTTGCTCGCAAAGGCAGCCACGTAGAGGCGCGTCAGCCGCGCCTTCGTCTCATCGCCGCGCCAGTAGGCGCCGGCGAGGCTCATGATCTTGAAACCGTCGGCCGCGATCTCCTTGGTGTTCGTAACGTGTCCGCCGCGGCAGAGATCCACGAATGTCTCCTCCCCTTTCGGTCCCAAGTTTGCGTAGTGCGTCACTTCCGTCACCTGTTCGTTTTTCTCCAGATCCTCTACCAATTCCACTTTGAACGGCTGCGCCCGTCCGTTCCAGAATTCTTTCGATGCAGCGGGAGCGAGCGTGTCGCAGCGAAACGTCTGGCCCTGGTTGACGATCTTGCGCATCTCCTTCTCGATAGCCGGAAAATCATTTTCCGAAATAGGCGTCTCGAAGAGAAAATCGTAGTAGCAGCCGTAGTCGATGGGCGGCCCGATCGTGAGCTTGGTGGCCGGCCACAGCTTCAGCACGGCCTGGGCCAGCACGTGTGCGAGCGAATGACGGAGACGATAGAGATCGTCGACCTGCGGTTCGGTTGCCATGGGAGAGAAGGAAGGAAAGCGGCATGAAGCTTGCCGCAGCTGCGAAGAAAAGAGCTCCGTCGGATGAGAAGGGGCTCATGGTACACCACGCGCGAGCCGCCCTCATGCGAGGGTCGCAGTCATCGTGGTGGTAGTCAGAAATAGCACGACGGGATTGTACAGCGAGAGAGAACGGCTGCAATGGATTTGAATTATGCGATCTTGTGCAGTTGTTCGTTGCGAATATCCAATGCGTCAGCCAAATGCTTCCGAATGATCTGCATTTGCCGATGATGAAACCCGAAAGAACTTGCTTCAAATGCATTGGGCTGACAGGGGTTTTTCCGCTCCAAGCCAGGATACAAAGAAAATAAGTGCAAATAGCGCACATATTGTTTTTTCAAATTTTCCTCTATCCATTGGATGACATTGAAATTCTGATGCAATGTTTCCGTGGAATCCGCCACATACGGAATTTGATTGAGATTTTCACAAAGCCATTGATAGGCAAAACAACCGTGGCTTTTCAGAGTAGTACGAATGAAGGAAAGCACACGAACATGCTCATACTCTTCCAATCGCGCACCACTCTCAAATTCAGCTTTACTCAATTTAAGATTCAAAGAAAGCATGATGAATGGGGGAAGCTAACTCCACATACTACTCATCGCTTTTCGCAAAGCGAGCAAGGAAACCTCCTACCGAAATAAATCCTTTCTGGTGGCCGAGAAATTGAGATAGTGGGGCAGACTAGATAAAGTACGCCTGGAAGAAGCGACGAGCTCTGTACTCAAGAGCTAAAAATCAGATATCCATGATTTCACACCACGCCCACTTCCTGCTCGATCGCCCGCACTTCCCGCAGCATCTGGGGATCATTCTGAAGCTTGTCTTCGATTTTCTCGCACGCGTTCATTACGGTCGTATGATCACGATTGCTGAATAATTCACCCAGCCGCACATAGCTCATGCGCAGATACTTCTTGCCGATATACATCGCGATCTGGCGGGGCACGAGGATCTCGCGCACGCGCGAGGCGCCGATCATGTCTTGGACCGATACCGAGTAGTAGCGGCTGACGGATTCAAGCACATCCTGGAACGTCGCCGCGCGCTTGGCGGGCGTTTCGAATCCCACCTGCTGCTCTTCTTCGTACGGATCTTTATTCAATTTCCGCAAAATATCGGCGATGCTCTTGACGGTCGGCATGCGCTGCTCCAGCTCATAGAGCGCGACCGCCTGCATCAGGATGCCTTCCAGCTCGCGGACATTTTTGGTCACGTGCTCGGCGATGAATTGCAAGACGTTGCGATCGATGAAGATCTCGTACTCCGCGGCTTTCTCCGAGAGGATGGCGAGGCGGGTTTCGTAATCCGGCAGCGACACGTCGGCGATCATGCCGCGCGCGAAGCGGGAGACGAGGCGGTCTTCCAGCTGCAATTCGGCGGGCGGGCGATCGGCCGAGATGATGATCTGCTTGCGCTCCTCGTAGAGCGCGTTGAACGTGTGGAAGAAGACTTCTTGGGTGCGGTCTTTGTTGGCGATGAACTGGACGTCATCGATGATGAGCACGTCTACCCCTCGGTAGCGCCGGTTGAACTGCTCCATCTTTTGGTGCTGGATGGCTTCCACCATCTGATTCGTGAAGTCCTCGGTGGTGGTATAGACGATCGTCGCTTTCGGGTTTTGCTTGAGAATCGCATTACCCGTGCCCTGGAGCAGGTGGGTTTTGCCGAGCCCGACGCCGCCGTAGAGGAAGAGCGGGTTATATTTCCCGCCCGGCTGATGCGACACGGCCTGGCACGCGGCATGCGCCAAGCGATTGCTGGATCCCACGACGAAATTCTCGAGCGTATAGCGCGGATTGAGAATTTTACTCACGATGCCTTCCGCGAGCTTCACTTCCTGCTTACCGGGAAGCTTCCTGCGCCGCTGCTCCGGGAAATGCGCGAGCAGATCGACGGACCGCTCGTGATTGTCTTTCAACCCTACATCCACTTTATAGACGACCTGCCGGATGCCGGAATCCAATTCCTGCGCGATTTCGAAGGTGAGCGTGCGGTAATGCTCCATGTGCCACGAGAGATACATGGGCAGCGGCAAGCCGATGACGAGCGTCCCCTCTTCGTACGCGAGCGCCGCGGTATCTCTGAACCACGTGATGAACTGACTGCGCTGGAGCTTGGGCTCGATCTTCTTGAGAATCTCCAGCCAGAGATCGTAGAGCTTCGCGGTGCCGGCTGGTGAATGCGAAACGGGCGAGACGGTCATACAAAGAAAAAAGTCGCGGTCAGGACAAGTGCGTGAGCCCCGTGTAGAGATGCGCGAGATCGTTATAGGTGATAATCAGTATAAGAAGAATAAGAATGGAAAAGCCGACGGTATTCGTGATCATCTCAAAAGTACGCGGCGCGGGTTTGCCGCGGATCCCCTCGTAGAGAACGAACATCAGGCGGCCGCCATCGAGGGCCGGGAACGGCAGAATATTCAGGATCGCCAGGCTGAGGCTGAGGACGGCGACGAGACGGATATACTGCATCCATCCCTCGCGTACCGTCTGTCCCGTCAAGATCGCGATGCCCACGATGCCCGTGACGCCGTCGGGTACTTTTGCTTGGGAAAGCAGCGATGCGAAGAGCTGGCCCATGCCGAGCACCGTCTGGACCGTCATATTCTTCGCTTCACGCAGCGCCAACAGAAAACCGGCCCCTGGAGACCGGAATGGGACAGTGATCGTTGGATCGAAAGCCAGCTCGACGCCTGTCTTGCCATTGGCAACGCGAACCGTCAGCGTCTTTTGGGTCTTATCCTGCAACTGCACCGTATAGGTCACTTGCTGCTTGCCCGCCTGCGCCTGCACCACATCGGAAGGCAAATACATCGTCGTGCCATCCACCCAGAGCAAAAGGGATTTGCCGGGCACATGCGCCGCAGCCGCGGTACCGCCGGGAGTGAGCGCCTCGATGCGCACGCCCGGCTCCAGATGTATTTCTCCCCGCAGCGCCGCGCTGCGCATTTCTTCGGGAGAAAGATAGGTCGGCACCCACTGCCAGGCCGAGAAGCCGATCGTGAAAATAACCATGGCGAAGAGGAAATTCATGAAGACGCCGGCCGTCAGAATGATGATGCGCGCCGGGATGCTCGCGGCCGCAAAACTCCCGCGTGCCGTGCGCTCGCGTTCCGTCCTCGCGTTCTCCCCCTGCAAGCGGACGAATCCGCCGAAGGGAATCCAGTTGAGCGAGAAGCGCGTGCCGCCCCGGGTGAAAAGCGTCTTGGCGCGCGGCGGCAAGCCGAAGCCGAACTCTTCCACAGTCACGCCGGCCCTGCGCGCGGCAAAAAAATGCCCGCACTCATGAATCATCACGAGAAAACTGAGGAGGAGCAAAAACGCCAGCGCGGAAATCAAGAAACTCACAGGGCTCCGATCCTAGCAACTTGGTGGATAACTCAAAAGTTTTCCACACGCATTTGGATTGCACCCAGGCGATGATCATTCCGCGGTGGGTCGGTGTGTAGAAAAGTAGTCTTAGGAAAAGGAAACCAAGGAAGCCAACGAGTCCGAAGCATTTTTGGTGACTATCCCTTGAAGTCTAGTAGACTTCATAAAGTCTTTTGAATCGGCGATTCGATGTTTTTTATATCGGTTACTAGCTTTGAGGGGATAATCGCCGCATTTTTTCCTTGGCCCCCTTCTAGTGTCTTCGGTTTCTGGAAGATCCATCATGAAAATATTGCAACAAACAATTTCCTATCCCCGTGCCACTACCAGTCCCTCCGCTCGACAGACGCCTGCGTGCTTGAGTGCCGCCGCGCACGCATCCAGCGTCGCGCCTGTCGTCCAGAGATCATCCACCAGAATGACAAAACGAGGTAGACGCGTAGTGCGGCTTGCACGAAATGCCGACTGCACCGCCGCCAAGCGTTGCACCCGCGTGCGGCCTACTTGCGTCCCGGTAGGACGGAAGCGCACGAGCAGATCGCGGCATTGCCATCCCCTCGCCCGCGCCACGCGTTCGGCGAGCAGGCGCGACTGATTGAATCCCCGGTGAAACCGCCGCGACCAATGGAGCGGCACCGGGCAGAGCACCGGCACTTCATCGAAGGGAACAGTCGCGGATGCGGCAAGCAACAGACCCGATAACACGTCGGCATAGGCATGCACGCGGCGGTATTTGAATGCGTGGATCGCATGCTGCACGAGCAGCGAATCCCGATAGGCAGTGGCAGCCACTATGCGATCGAGCGACTGCAAACCCAATTGCCGCAGCGTGATGCGCTCGGCAATGATGGGGCATGGGTGAATGTCTGCAAGCTCCTGCAGCGTGATCCACTCCCCTTCCTGGCCGCAGAGCGAGCGCCGGGGAAAGAAGAAATCAAGGAAAGAATCCCACATGCATCCATCATCATTGCTCCAGAGAAGCAACGAAAGAGCACGCAAAGCGTTTGATGAGAGCGCTGTAATAATTATGGCTTGGGTCAGACGGAGAATCAGTTCCATGCCGCGATGGATCCCTCTCGTTTTCTGCTCAAGACGAGAACGCTCGCTTCTTGTGATACTGCGGCAAACTTGGTACTCTACGGCAACCTTTTGAAACCCTTGGGCAATTAGCTCAGCTGGCTAGAGCGCCACATTGACATTGTGGAGGTCACTGGTTCAAGTCCAGTATTGCCCACCAGGTATAGCGCCTGCGGCGCGCGTGGCACAGCCACACCATCGCATCGTGAAATATACGCGAACGCTTCTGTGCCGCCTACGGGGTAGCCGTTAAACGCGGCTTTTTGCGGGTGCAAATCTTGTAACCATTGATACACCTCTATTGTCCGTCTCATGGATTTTCTTTCGTTTTCGCTCCCGTGACCGAGCAAGAACGACTGTTTGCTTTTGCAATGATTCTCGGCGATCCAATTCTGATGCCTCACGGGGCAGAAAAAGAGTACCGCGTTGCCAGCGTGTATACTCCTCACTCCATGCGGCATCCGACTTTCTCCACGGGTCTTCTTTTGGCAAGCGTTGCTTGCGCGGTAGGGCTGACCGTCTCCTCCCTGGCGATGGCCCAAACGGCACGCGACCCGGCATTCGTACCCTCAATGCCTCTGCAAGCCGCCATAGTGCAGCAGCCGACGTACCGGGCGCCGTCTCAACAAATGGTGATGCCAGCAATGACATCATCCAGCGCACCAGCGGCCGCCACGGCGAACCCGAACGCCGATCCAGGGTCATCTGCCAACACCCAGGCTGCGACACCTTCTGCAAATACGCAGCCTGGGCAGGAGGCTTCTTCCGCGCCACCGACGGATACGTCAGGGAAAGGGGGATCTGTTTCGCAGGAAACGTCCTCTGCTCCTTCCTCGCAGCAGGCATCGACAGCCGTCCATTCCGAGCCGGCATTGCAAAATCCATCGGCGGATGCATCGTCCTCGCCATACACCGGCACATCCAGCCGTTCGATTCCGCGGGCAATGTCCTCCGTTTCGTCCTCATTCCCTCTTTCCTCCGCCAAGTCATTCGCTTCTTCCGCTTCCCTTGCGTCTCATCATTCTCAGAGCGAAGGAATTCCCGTACAGGTGCAAACTGCGTCATCGTCATCATCGACGGCATCATTGGTTTCGGCGTCGTCCGATGCTTCCCTCCCCGTTGTCCCGTCCCACGCCGCATCGGGCTGGCTGGTCGCCATCACGCGCCGGGAACATTTCGGCTATGCCGTTCCCATTTTGGACCCGGCAGGCATCGCAGGGCCGCACGATTTTTCTCTGTCGCCACCGGCGCTGCTGGTCAATTTGCTGCTTTCGTTTCTCTGCACCACGGTCATCGGCCTGTCGGGGATACTGGTGCGTCACCTGCTGATACTCGATATGCAGAAGGTGCACACCGTGCTGCGCCGACTGCCGCTGCAGGCATTCTTCACTCTTCTTTTGTTGTGGCTCGCGCGTATCCTGGTGCCCGGTGCAAGCGCGCAAGGCATCGCACCGGTGTCCGCTTCTCTCTTTTTGCGCTTGCCGTTCTATGCAATCCTTTTCTTCGTAGTCGTGGGCACCTCCAATTACCTCTTCAATAATATACTGACGTCGGAAGGAGACAGGCTGCACCAGGCCATCGTATCGCACCCGCTACTGCTGCGATTTGCAGGGGGCGGGAAGCAGCTCAGCCGGGAGAAGTGGCTCATCGTTTTGCTATTCGTGGCATACGGGGTGGTGGGCGCGTACATCAATCTCAGATTCAGCCTGCTCCCAAGCAAACAAATCGGCATGGCGGTTGTCACCATGGCCGCCGTCCTTCTGTCGGGGTATGCCAAGGATTTCATGCGCTTCCTGCA
>DAISLF010000052.1:0-6855 GCA_036820585.1 Candidatus Peribacteria bacterium
CGATCATGATGGCCCACACTCTCGGCAACCCGTTCGACGTCGACACCGTGCGCGAGCTGTGCAAAGAACACGACCTCTGGCTCATCGAAGACTGCTGCGATGCCGTTGGCTCTACGTACGACGGAAAACTCGTGGGCACGTTCGGCGATCTTTCGACGGTCAGCTTCTATCCCGCGCATCATATCACCATGGGGGAAGGCGGCTGCGTGCTCACGGACCGCGCCGATCTGGAAAAGCTCGTGGGTTCTTTCAAGAATTGGGGCCGCGACTGCTGGTGCGCGCCGGGCGCAAGCAACACCTGCGGTAAGCGCTTCGAGTGGCAGCTGGGCGGCCTCCCCAAAGGCTACGACCACAAGTACATCTACTCGCACATCGGCTATAACCTGAAGCTGACCGACATGCAGGCGGCGGTCGGCTGCGCGCAGCTCAAAAAACTGCCGGGCTTCATTGCGGCGCGCAAGAAAAATTTCCAGACCTTGAAAGAAGGCCTGCGCGATCTCGAAAAATTTCTCGTGCTGCCGGAAGCGACGCCGCGCTGCGATCCCAGCTGGTTCGGCTTTCCCATCGGCGTACGCGACGATTCCCCCTTCACGCGCGATCAGCTCGTGCAATATCTGGAGAGCAAGATGATCGCCACGCGCATGCTCTTCGGCGGCAATCTGATCCGCCAGCCGGCCTATGAAGATGTTGCGCTGCGGGCCATCGGAACACTTCCCATGACCGACTACGTGATGAACAATGTCTTCTGGATCGGGGTGTATCCAGGGCTCACGGAGGCGATGCTGACTTTCGTTCTCGAGATCTTCCATGACTTTTGCAAAGCACATCCCTAAGCACGCGCTGCTGACGCCGCAACTCGACGACGTGCTTTTGCGAACGCCAGACCTGTGGGAAGAGCTGCGCGGCGGCCGGATTTTCCTCACCGGCGGCACCGGCTTTATCGGCTGCTGGCTGCTCGAAACATTCCTGCACGCGCACGACCGGCTGGACTTGCGCGCCCGCATTCATGTCCTCACTCGCGATCCGGGGAAATTCACAGCGAAAGCGCCGCATTTGGCTTTGCATCCGGCGGTGACTCTGGGCCAAGGCGACGTCCGGTCATTCGCATTTCCGGCAGGAACCTTCAGCCACATCATCCACGGCGCGACGGATGTAGGCGTCACCTCGACGACAGAGCAAGAAGATACTCTCCGGCAAACAATCACCGCGGGAACGCAGCGCGTGCTGGCATTCGCGGCCGCGTGCGGCGCGCACAAAATGCTGCTCCTCAGCTCCGGTGCGGTCTACGGTCCGCAACCCACGGATGTGTCGCACATGCCGGAAGACGAAACGGCGGTCGCAACGCCTCTCCTCACATCTTCTGCGTACGCAGAAGGGAAACGCGAAGCGGAATGCCTCTGGCGAGAAACGGACAGCACTGCAATTCGGACAATTGCGCGCTGCTTCGCATTCGTGGGTCCGTATCTTCCGCTTGATGCGCATTTCGCCATCGGCAATTTCATCAGTGATGCGATGCAAGGCGGCCCGATCATCGTGCAAGGCGATGGCACATCACGCCGCTCGTATTTGTACGCGGCAGATCTGGCTGTCTGGCTCTGGACGATTCTCGTCCGAGGAAAAAACGGCAGCGCGTATAACGTCGGATCGCAAGAAGAGAGGAGCATTGCCGGGGTTGCGCGGAGCGTCGCCGCAGCGGTGGTTCCCGCCTGCGAAGTGCAGATCCTCGAGCACGCCAAACCGCAGCAACCGTTCCGGCGCTATGTGCCATCTACGGCGCGAGCGCGCGACGAACTGGGCCTGACCCAAACCGTCTCCTTGGAAGACGCTATACAGCGTACGATCGCGTGGTACGCTGACGGTGCTCTCTCGCCATCTTCTGCATGAAAACCGTCAGCGTCATCACTCCCACGTATAACGAAGAGGAGAACGTGCGCGAAGTGTATCTGCAAACCAAGCACGTCTTCGCGGCATTGCCGGGCTACCGCTACGAGCATATTTTTATCGATAACGCCTCGACGGACGGGACGGTGAATGTGCTGAAGAAAATCGCGGCAGAGGACCCGCAGGTGAAGATCATCGTGAACGCGCGCAACTTCGGCCATATCCGCTCGCCATACTATGCGCTTCTCCAGGCGCGCGGCGATGCGTGCGTATTGCTCGCGGGCGATCTGCAGGATCCTCCTTCGTTGCTGCCGCAGTTCCTGCAAAAATGGGAAGAAGGCTACAAGGTGGTATTGGGCATCAAGACCCAGAGCGAGGAATCGTGGCTTTTTTTCAGCCTGCGCAAGCTCTACTACGAAATGCTCCGGCGCCTCTCGGGCATCGCGCTGCCCAAAAATAACACGGGCTTCGGCTTATACGATCAGAGCGTGATCGAGGTGCTGCGCGGCATCGGTGATCCGTATCCGTACTTCCGCGGGCTCATCGCGGAGCTGGGCTACGAGAGCGCGAAGATCGAATACAAGCAGCCGCTGCGCAAACGCGGCATCACGAAGAATAATTTTTACACGCTCTACGATATCGCGATGCTGGGCATCACCAGCCACTCGCGCGTCCCGCTGCGCCTGGCCACCATGCTCGGCTTCGCGCTTTCCATTTTCGGCTTCCTGATTGCGTTTGGGTACCTCGTGGCGAAACTGCTCTTCTGGACCGTCTTCCCCGCGGGCATCGCGCCGCTCGTGATCGGCGGGTTCACGTTCCTCTCGGTGCAGCTCTTCTTCGTGGGGCTCATCGGCGAATATGTCGGCGCCATCCATACGCAAATCCTGCGCCGCCCGATCGTGATCGAGAAGGAACGGATCAATTTCGGCCCCGACGGCGCTCATTCCCTTCGCGGCCGCCTGATCGCCGAGCACTCTTCCCCGCAGTCTTGATGCCGCGCTTTCTGTCCGGTTGGCTGCCGACGAAACGCGAGGCGCTCTGGCTTCTCGCCGGCATCGTGATCGCGGTCGCCTGGTTTTCGTGGAACCGTTCGCTGCCGCCGCTCTTTCGCGGGGAAATCTGCTGCGATTCGACGAGCTACATGAAGATCGCCGCGCAGCTGCCGGCGAAGACGGCCGCGGGCGCGACGCAAACGCACGGGAATCAATTCTTCAGCCTGCTTAAGCAAGTCTTCAGCTATGCCGGCTACACGCCGCCGGGCTTCCCGCTCTTCCTGGGCGCGCACCGGTACGCCGTTCAATTTCTCCATCTGGATGCCGTCGTCTCTTGGCTCTCGGTCGCGTTCGTTACGGCGCTACTCTTGCATTTCTGCATCTCCTTTTTCTTCTACCGCTCGCTCGTGCGCATGGGATTGAAGCTGCATCCCGTCGCGCTCTTTCTGCTGCTGATTCACCCGGGACTCTTATCGCATGCCGCCCTGCCGCTGGCGGACTTCCTCGCGGTCGCGCTGATGATGGCCGCCATCGGTTGCTTGTGCCGGGCCATCACGCCGGGACACCGGGGACGCATCGCCTTCTCCCTCGCGGGAGGGATTTTTTTGGGCCTTGCAGTCTTCACGCGCACATCGCACTTGATCGCCGCGAGTGCTTGCGCAGTCGCCTGGCTGCTCTTCACGCTCCCGCAGGTACGGCATGGGTGGAAAACGTTGCTGCTTCCGCTCCTCTGCCTCGCCGCCTTCGGCCTCACGCTCGCGCCGCGCATCATCGCCTGCACCCGCGCGGCGGGAACTATCTGCTACTCGCTTCCCAAAGACAGCAACCCCCTCAAAGCCGCGCTCCTTCAAGAAGGCCTCTACGGTGCGCGGACGTATACGGTGCTCGCGCCCAACTACGCCAAGCTCGTCACGCTCTCCGATCCGCTCTTCCTCCGGCTGACAGCCCAGTGCCCCATCAGCACAGGGAATTCCGTGCGCGATTTGCTCGGTTGCCTCGCGGCCCATCCGCTCTCGGCCGCACTCTATATGACAAAGAAAACTATCGGCCTCTTTGATAATTTCTTCCTGAATTCCTACGCCACCTACGTAACACCGGGCTGGGTGATCGTGTGGAACAGGATCTTTGGGGTGATTTCGTTCGTCGGATTCTTCGCGCTTCTCGGGCAAATACTCATCCGCTGGGCCCTGCGCGGCTGGACGCTCGATCATCTCGCGCCCTTCGTCTATCCGCTAACGTATGGCTCCTACAGCATTCTTCTGATGATCGAGTCGCGCTATGGGCTCCCCATGGCGCCCTTCGGCATCGTAGGATTTGTCTTGCTGCTACAACATCTGGCAAAAACCTGGAAAACCCGGCCGCTCTCCCTCGTCCTGCCCATCGCGGCCGCCGTTCTCTTTCTGGTCCAAGTACTGCAATGGGACAGTTTCGCCACCTTGACCTACCGCTCGATCGGGGAAGCGCTCAATCCGGCTTCACCCAAGCCCGTGATCGTCTCGCCGCTGCGGATCGTCTCGGAGAATTGAAGAGCATGCAAATGACCCCAGAGCGTCATGGTTCGACTCCGCTCACTATGACAGCTGTTTTCCAAGGGGCGGCCCCGCTATAGTGCTCGCACTCTTTCATGAGCACTTCCCCGCTTCGTATCGGCGTGATCGGTTATGGCTATTGGGGCCCCAACCTCGTGCGCAATTTTCATCTGCAGGATGATGCAATCGTCGCGATGGTGGCGGACCGCGACGAGAAGCGGCTCGCCCAAGTGCGACGCGAGTATCCGGCGATTGCGACCGTGCGCGATGCGGACGAGCTGCTCTACGATCCGGCGATCGATGCCGTCTCCATCGCGACCCCCATCAGCACGCACTTCGCGCTTGCCAAAGCGGCGCTCGAGAACGGCAAGCACGTGCTGATCGAGAAGCCGATGACCCACACATCCGCTCAAGCGAAAGAACTGATGGCAGTAGCCGAGAAGAATACACGGACACTCATGGTCGGGCACACGTTTATCTATACCGGAGCGGTGCAGAAGATGCGCGAACTGATCGATGCGGGCGAGCTCGGTACGCTCTATTACTTTGATTCTGCGCGCTTCAACTTGGGATTGCTGCAGCAAGACTCCAACGTGCTATGGGATCTGGCGCCGCATGATCTCTCGATCGTCCTGCATCTCATCGACGAACGTCCCGAGGCCGTGCAGGCCTTCGGGCGGATGCATGTGGGCAAGACCCAGGAAGAATTCGCCTTCATGGTGCTGCGCTACAAAAGCGGCTTCCACGCGCATATCCGCGCCAGCTGGCTGTCGCCCCTGAAGATCCGTCTCACGCTGCTCGCGGGCAGCAAGAAAATGGTGGTCTTTGATGATGTGGAGCCCAGTGAAAAAGTACGCATCTATGATAAAAGCGTGATGCTTGCCGCCCCGGCCGAGGAAGTGACCGCCTTCAACCCCATCTACCGCGCCGGCGACGTGCTCATCCCCGCCCTCGACCGGGCCGAAGCGCTCAAGAAAGAAACAATGCATTTTCTCGACTGCATCCGCACGGGCAAAAAGCCGCTCTCCGACGGGAAAGCGGGACTGGAAGTAGTGCAGCTACTGGAAGCGGCGCAAGAATCAATGAAACAGAATGGAGTATTTTGCAGAGTAATTGACTGACTGAGTATCTGGATCTCGGGGCAGAGGCGAATGCAAGTTGTTTTCCTGTTACTCAGTTGCTCAGATATTCTGTTATTCTCTCCTCATGCTGCAAAATCTCCATAACGTGAAGCTCGGCAAAGACGTGACCATCCGCGACTTCGTGAATCTCTACGGTTGCACGATCGGCGATGGCACGCGCGTGGGCACGTTCGTGGAGATCCAGAAAGGCGTGACGATCGGCAAGCAGTGCAAGATCCAGAGCCATACGTTCATCTGCGAAGGCGTGACGATCGAGGACGGTTGCTTCATCGGCCATGGCGTGATGTTCACTAACGACCGCCATCCGCGCGCGGTGAACCCCGATGGCTCGCTCCAGACGGAAGCGGATTGGACGGTGGAAAAGACGCACGTAGAGCGCGGCGCTTCCATCGGGTCGGGCGCAACGATTATGCCCGGCATCACGATCGGCGAAGGCGCGCTCATCGGCGGCGGATCGGTCGTCACCAAAAACGTGCCGGCCGGCGAAACCTGGGCGGGGAATCCGGCGAAACTGATGAAGGCAGAAATGAAAGAAAAGGAAGAAAGGGCAGGAAGGTCATGACAATAATGGCCCAGGCACCTTCTGCCTTTTCTCCCCTTCCTCACTTTTCCGCCATCCGGCTGTACACTACCCCCGTGCCTCTCTCCCTTTCTCTCGTCGTGCCTGCCTACAATGAAGAAGCAGGCTTGGCCGCCACCATCGACCGCTGTCTGCGCGTACTGCGCGAGTCCGTATCGGACTACGAAGTGATCATTGCGGATGATGCCAGCAAAGACCGGACGGCAGAGATCATGGAGCAGATCCGCCTGCGCGATCCCGCGCACATCCGCACCATCGTGCACGAAAAAAATCTCGGCATCGCGGCTACCTTCGAGGAGCTCTATCGGAATGCCCTTAAAGACTATGTATTTCTCATTCCCGGCGACGGCGAGTATCCGCCGGAAGCACTGCGCGAGTGCATGCCACTGCTCAATACCTGCGATATCGTCGTGTGCCGCCGCGTCCATAAGAATTACACGCCCTATCGCCAAGCAGTCTCGCAAGCCTACCGCTGGCTGACGGTGCTGCTCTTCGGCGTAGATCTGCATGATCCGGGCACGACGAAAGTAGTGAAGCGCGAGATCTACACCGCCATCCCCGTGCAATCCACGAGCGTCTACGTGGAAGCTGAGCGGCTGATCCGCGCACTCAAGCGTGGCTACCGGCTGGGCAAAGTGGATATCGTCCAGGAAACCCGCAAGGGCGGACAAGCGCGCGGCGCGAAATTCCCGACAGTGTGGGCGGCGGCGATGGATATGCTTCGGCTCTGG
>DAISLF010000053.1:0-300 GCA_036820585.1 Candidatus Peribacteria bacterium
CGCCAGTACTTCGCCTTTCATAGGAAGATAAAAAGTTCGGATAGCGTCCAGGAGGCCCAGGGGAAGCGATTCAAATTCCTTTTCTTTTGATAAGAGAACGAGGCAGCCACTCCCGGATCATTGCTTTCGTCTGCTCATGCGCGCACCCGCGCACCCATTCTTTGGTGGCACTGATTTTGTCGCTGAAGCTCGCACCCACGGTGTCGCCGTCTTGCAGCGGAGTATCCAGCGACCGTTCGCGGCCGTTGATGAAGATACATTTCAGCTTCCGCATGCGATTGCCGTGTGCGTGACAGACGA
>DAISLF010000053.1:310-6719 GCA_036820585.1 Candidatus Peribacteria bacterium
GTCCAGCGCGGTGGCGGGCTTCTTCAGGTTATACAGATTATTCTTCGCATCGAAGATCATCATGTGGTCGTCGCGGAAGTACGTGCGCAGCGCGGTTTCGAATTGTGCGGGTGAGCGCGCATCTTGGCGCAGATGTTCGAGATTACGGAAGAGATGGACGCGCGCGTTCGTCGACATAAGCGCGTAGTTGTAGTGCTTGTAGTCCACGTGCGAGGTAACGCCATAGTCGCACTCGCGATGCATGCGATGGGTGCGGATCTGGATTTCGATCGGCTGTTCCGTCACGCCCGGCAGTGGATAAACGACGGTATGGATCGACTTGTAGCCGTTTTCCTTGGGCGCGCCGATGTAGTCTTTCAGTTTGCCCGGGATCGGATGGAGGCTCTGATGGATGATGCCGAGCGCGCGGTAGCAATCGTCGCGTATCTCCACGAGGACGCGCAGCGCCAGACGGTCGGTGAGATCCTGGAATCTGCGGCGCTTGATCGTCATCTTGCGGTACGTGGAGTAGAGGCCTTTGATGCGTCCCTCGATGGCCGCATGTAATCCCGCCTGCCGGAATTTTTTCGCGAGGAATCGCTTCGCGTGTCGCAGGCAAGCGCCATCGATTACGGCGCATTCTTTGAATCGTTTGCGCAGTGCCGCTGCTCCTTTGGGATAGAGGATGGGAAAGCAGGCGTCTTCCATTTCGTAGCGCCACGCATGCATGCCAAGCCTGCCCGCGATGGAGGCGTACATGTGGAGCGTCTCGCGTGCGATCTGGCGGCGCAGCGCCGGGTCGAAACTACCGATGTGCCGCACATCGTTCAGCCGGTGCGCCATGCGCAGCGGCAGCAGGCGCGCATCCGTACCGAAGGCACCCATCGCTTTATCCAAGTCATGCGTGCTCGCGTCGATATGCAGGCGGCGCAGCTCGTGCATGCCGCGTACGAGCTTGCGCTCTTGTTGCGTGAGCGGTGACATCTGCAGCAGTTTCTCGCCATCTGGATGTATCTGCACATCATGGAGCAGCGTGACGGCGATGAGCGAGGGATCGGCAGCGAGCTCGCGCAGGGTGCATGCCACTTCCATACCATGGCGCGCATAGCTTTCGCCGCTGCGCCGCCGGATGCCGGAGAGATATTTATATGTAAAATCGTAGACCAGGCGCACATGCTTGCGGCTTGCGGGCTCCATATCTTTGCAGAGGCTCTGCGGGCAGCGCGGGGGCATCTGGCGGGAAGTATAACGAAGAAGCGAAAAGATGCACAGATATGTCTGGTCTCTTGGGTGTTGTTTGATAATTTCTCTTCTGCAATCATTCATCCCTCCCGACCGATCCTGAGAGTGGTGACGACGGTGCAGTTGACGAGAATGACTGCATCGATCATGCGCGTCCCCATGTCGAGATCGTGCGGCACTTCCAGGGTGACGACAATTGGTTTTTCCGAGGTGCGCCGGATGCGGACGCGGTAGCTGTAGGGAAGTACAACGGGACGCATGCGTTCGCAGTCCAGCAAGAGGATGCCGGGAAAGCCTTCGTCAGAGAGGGTAGACGCATGTGCCTCGAAGACGGCCGTGACGATGCGCGTACGATCGTCGAATGATGCGCTGCATAGCCGCAATCCATGATGCCGAAGCGCCCGCTCTTCGATTGCGCATGTGCCGAGAGCCGTAAAGTTGCCGTGACCATCCAGCAGTCCCCAAGCTTTCCATCGCTCTGCGAAGAGCAGCGAACAGACGCACAGGAAAGTGCGCGAGGCGGAGCGCACTTGCTCCGGCAAATTGGGCGCCAACGGAAAGGCAATGATGCGTTCGCAGAGAAAACGCAGGCAATTGAGGCCATAACGCTGCACGAGCTTCCAGAGGAGATGTCGTTGTTGCATCTCGGCTTGGACACTGATGCCGTCCCATTGCTTCCCATTCCATGCCGCGGTGATGGAGAGTACGTCCAGCGGCAGCGGGAACGCCGTGATTTCGAAATCGCACTGGGCCGCTTTGATACGCAAGACGCCTTCCTGCCGGATGCCATGGAACGCATAGAAGTAATAGCGCGGCTGCGGGATGCCGACGCGCGTGCCCTCTTCGCTCAGGCCGAAAGTCTGGAGCCCCCACGCGACGAACCGGCCCGTCGCGGGATCGTCGCGCACGATGCAGACATCGATATGCAGGCTCGCGATGCCGATCTGGTCGAGCGGCGTGAGGATGGCGGGCGTTGCGAAGAGTATTTTGCCGATACGCAATGTGCGCGGCAGGGGAGGCGCGGATGTCTGCCGGGGCTCCCGTTGGAAGGAGAGCAGGAGAGTGCGGTCTGCTGTTTTTTGAATACCTTCTTGCGCATAGGCGATGCGTATGTGCACGGATCGATCATTCGTTTCGATGCTCGGCGGGATGAGCGCAATGCGATTCTCACTGGGGAAAAACCGGACGGACAGCTCGTCTGCGGAGGCATGAGGGAGAGACACCCGTTCCAGGGTAGTCGGTATTTTTTTGCCGCTCTGCCAAGTATTCCACGAAAGGTGAACGATCTCGCCGGGTGCGCATGCAAGATCGGTAGCAGGCAACGATGAGAATTCATCGTTTGCCGGCGTCAAAAAAGATCCGTCGGGATGATGCGAGACCGGTGTGACCTCCATGCCGGGCGTTGCCGGAAAGCGCAGATACGCATCATAGGGCACATACAAAATTTCTCCCGCGACCGAGGCGGCCGCCAGCCCGTATGTTCCCAGCGCCGGAGATGCATTGATGCTGCGCTGCCCGTTTTGCTTGTCGCCCGCGGGCCGATAGGACCAGCGGCGCCGTCCGCCGGGCTCGAGTGCGAGAAGAGCGCCCGTATGGTCCCCCAGATAGAGCAGATAGGAATCCCGCCCTGCAGGATCCGGGCCCGCTGCGGCCGAGCCCCACAGGGGGCCGCCCGTGGAAAATATCCAGCAGAGCTTGCCTGTCGCGCTTTCCAATGCGTACACATTTCCATCCGAAGCGGCGATGATGAGCAGACCATCCGGCGCGAGAGCAGCCGATGCATACACGGAGCCGCTCGTTTGGAAACGCCAGCGGATTTCGCCCGTGCGGCCATCGAGCGCGAAGATGGCGCCATCGAAGCAACCCACATATATGTTCCCCTGCGCGTCCACTGCGGGAGAGGATGTGATGCAGTTGGAGAGGCGCCGTTTCCATCGCATGCGTCCGGTCTGTTGATCCAGCGCGTACACGTGCATGTCGAAGGAGGACACATAGACCAGATCTTCTGCAAAAGCCGGCGCCGACCAAATCTGCAGGCCTGTCGCGAAGCTCCAACGCAACTCTCCTTCCGGCGTCAGCGCATACAAGCAGAAATCGTCGTTGCCGGCATAGATCCAGCCGCTCGGTCCTATCGTTGCGTTCGCTTCCCACCAGTAGATGGTGCTGCTCGTCCGCTCGCGGCGCGCGAGCAGATCGAACCTCCAGAGCTCTTGTCCTGCCGGTGAGAGTTTATAGAGGCACGCATCGCCGGATGGAACATAGAGATTGCCGTCCGTATCGATACACGCGGCTGAATCGATGATGCTGCCGGCCGCGAATTGCCAGAGCTCTTTCCTGCGAAGGGGATCGAGCGCGTAGAAGCGGTGATCGGCGGAGCCCACATAGATGTGCTCGTCACGATTGATGACGGGCGTCGAAAAAATCGCGTTGCCTGTCTGAAAAGACCAAATGACCGTGTCCGCCCGCTCTTGGAATTGGTTGGGTGAAGCGCCCGTGTTGCGGGCATTGCCGCGCATGCTGGGCCAGGGATGATCACGAGGGGGAGGGGGCATACGGCTGGCAAGGTCGTGAACACGCGTGTTTCTCTGGTTGCATTCTTCCTCTGCCGTCGCAGGTTGGCAACCGACTTGCTGCAGAACTCCGCCAAAAAAGCATTGCGCCAGTGGAAGGTCCACTGGCACGCCGCCGAGCCATCTCGCATTTTTTTTGGTGGCATATGCGGTACTCGCCTTGTCGTCGGTCCTTCTGATTCATGGCGACGAGGCCACGCTCTATTGGCTGGCAATCGTCATGGTGGCTCTCCTCATCTCTGCCTGTTGGGATGCTTGGTTCCTGCTGCATGCCATTCCGCGTTCCGTCAAGAATGAGACGAAGCGGCGTTCGAAAGGCGCAAGATAATCTGCAACGCCTACGTGCTGATGAATGCTGAAAGAGGTTCTTGTAGTCATCGCGAAGCCAAAAGCACTCTTATCCTCCTCTTAACGCGTCTTTCGTATACTGCCCGGGTGACATCAGCTTTTACTTCTTTTCTTCTTTTTCTATGAAGAAATTTACGATGGGCATGATCGCGGGTGCATCCGCGCTTGCGATTGGCGTTCCCTTGATCGCCCAGGTCTCCAGCGCCCAGTCTTCTTCCTCTTCGAGCGCGAAGACGCGCCCCGTTCCATCGCAGGCTTGCGTGCAGGCGATGGCCGGCAAAGACGATGCATTTTTGTCGACGGTGGACGCCATGATCGACGCGCAGAAGACCGCCACGCAGGCGCATAAGGCGGCCCTGGTCCTCGCCGCAGGCAACAGCGACGATGCGCAGCGCGCAGCCGCGGTGAAGAAAGCCGATAGCGACTTCCATACGGCCATGCAGGCCGAGATGTCATCGCAGTCCGCATCGCAAAAATCCGCGATGGATGCCCTGAAGACGGCGTGCGCCGGCAGCATGGGTATGCGCGACGGCATGATGCGCGGACCCGGTCCGATGGGAATGCCGGGCGGATTCGCGGGGAGGATGCGTGGCCAAAAGATGGGCCGCGGCAAAGGCCCTTGGTCCCGCAAGACGCATTCCGGCGCGACCGGCTCGGTGAGCAGCCAGGCTGCATCCATCTAAGTCATTCGCAGAGAGAGACTGAAAGGCCGCTTGCGCGGCCTTTCAGTCATGCGCGGACCAACAATCGGTTCCCCCAAGGGTCTGTAAGCAGAAGTGTTCCCTCCGTTTTCATGGCAGCGATGCCGGCGGCAGTCAGTCTCTGCTGCAGGGCGTCGACATCCTGCCTGTTGGCCAGAGACATTTCGATGTTCCAAAGCCCGAGCGTCTTTGCCCGCACGCCCGCGCCGCGGCTCTCCCAGACATTCATGCCCAGATGATGATGGTAGCCGCCCACCGAGACGAAGAGCGCCGAGGGCATCGCGCTCACGAGATTGAAGCCGACGGTATCCACGTAGAATGCACGGGCCATATCGATATCGCCGACTTTGAGATGCACGTGTCCCATCCGCATACTGCCTTTCTTTCCCGGCTGCAGATGTCGACGAATATATTCCAGCGGCGAAAGTGGCAGAGCATCCATCTTCACCGCGCCGTTTTCCCAGATCCATGCGGAGGGGTCGCGGTCGTAGCAGAGCTCAATGCCGTTTCCTTCCGGGTCTTGCAGATAGAATGCTTCGCTCACCAAGTGGTCCGCGGAACCCGCGAAAAGAGTCGTCTGCCGCAATACGCGCTCTGCCGCCTGGGCCAGACCGCTCTGGGACGAAAAAACGATTGCCATGTGGTAGAGGCCGGCGCTCTGTGGGTTCGCCGGCGGCAAATCGCTTTGGCGCAGGAGGAGGACTGGTTTCTCGCTTGAGCCAAGCGTCGCTTCGCTCGATGACTCTTGCATCACCGTCAGCCCGATTATCTCATGATAAAATTTTTTCATCGCCTGCAGATCGCTGACGTCGAGTGACACCGCTCCCAGGGTGAGGGAAGAGGAGAGAGGCGCGTCGCTCAGTGGTAGATTTTTGTGCTGCATGGGAAAGAAAATACTATCATTTGCCGCTGCTCTCTCCTATCAGGTCTTCTTCTTTTTTTGAAGCGTTTCTTCCATACGCAAAATTTTTTCCTGCCCAAAAAATCCGTCATCCGGTTGGCTCTTTTTTGGAGGCAGAATGTTTCACGTTGGCGCTTTTTACTCTTCTTGGTAGCATCAAGCATATGTTTGCGAATGTGCGCTGGAAGCAGCACGGCGCTCCTATCGGCGTGGCACTGGGGATTTTTTTCCTGAAGGCGCTCTATCTGCTGCTCGCGCCCGCCAGGGGATTGGCGATGACGGCCTGGATCATCGATGACTCGTTTATCAACATGCAAGTGGCGCGGATGGTGGCGACCGGCAGGGGATTTTCCTTCAACGGCATCGATCCCACCAACGGTGCGCCGTTTTTGTGGACGTACATCACGTCGCTCAATCATCTGCTCTTTCCGCTCTTCGCCGCAATCAAAGCGACGTTTCTGGAATCGGCATTCTTCGGCATGCTGGCGACACTCGTTTGCTACGCTATCGCGTGGACGGTGACGCAGAGCAAGGCGGCATCATGGGTCGCGCTCATTCTGGTCGCATGCACGGCTAATGCATTTTTGGAATCGATGAACGGGATGGATACCGCCATCTTCACGTTCTTCGTGCTCTTGAGCGCGGCGGCATTTTTGGGCGTGGGAATA
>DAISLF010000054.1:0-6667 GCA_036820585.1 Candidatus Peribacteria bacterium
CGTCGCTGCAGGCCATGAATATCCGTACGAATATTTTCCCGGGTTTTCCCACCGACTTGCAAGCGCCCATGGGAGTCGCCATGACGCAGTCGCGCGGCGTGTCGCGCATGTTCGAGCGGCTCTTCGAGGGCCGGCTCGCGTACCTCTATGAGCTCGAAAAAATGGGCGCGCATGTGGAAGTGCTCAACGCCCACCAAGCGCTCATCATCGGTCCCACGCCCCTCAAGGGCCGCATCGTCACCAGCAACGACATCCGCGCCGGCGCCGCCATGGTGCTGGCCGCTCTGTGCGCCGAAGGCGAAACCACCGTGACCGACGTGCGCTACATCGAGCGCGGCTACGACCGCTTGGACGAGAAGCTGCGCAGTGTGGGAGCGAAGATCCAGAGGGTGGAGGGGGTATGACGAGGGCAGAAAAGAAAGGAAAGTGAGAAAAGTGAGTAAGGTCTTGCTGCCTTAGACTCCGGTACCTTTCTCACTTTCCTAACCTTTCTCGCTTTTCTGCCCTCTTCTATTGTTCTTTTCCTCCAAACCTTTTCCCACTATCATCTCCGTGATGATCACTTTCTCCGCCATCGGCGACAGCTGCCTTCGTATCAAGGGCGGGGAGCGCGATGTGATTGCGTTTCCCGAATCCGCCGCCAAAGCGGACGATACGAAAGCCGTGATTTTGCTGGCCGTCCCCGAGGAAACGCCCACAGCCAATGCCATCTCGTGGCCGGGGGAATATAACGAGTACGGCATTTCCATCCGCGGCGTGGGCCATAGCGAAGGGCAACAGGTTTCCTACGTGGTGGATATGGAAGGCATGCGCATGGCGATGCTCTCCGCTCCGCTCCAGGATTGGACCGACGCACAGCTGGAAGCGGTGGGCGACATCGATCTCTTGGTGCTGCCCGTGTCCGATGCCAAGCTGACGCAGAAGCTGGTGGACGAATTCGATCCGCGCATCCTCCTGCTCCTGCGCGCGGGCGACAAAGACGCACTCGACTCCATCGCGAAAGTGCTGGGCGTCAAAGAAACGCTCAGCGAGTACAAGATGAAAGGTTCGCTCCCCGCCGAGGGTCGCGAAGTATATGTGATGGCGGCGTGAGGATTGTTTTCGAGGGATAAAGGCAGGCATTCTTTTTGATATGAAAATGCAATATTGGGAAGAATGATGGCTGCAGAAAGTCATCCCCGAAGTATTTGACTTAATTGATTTATGAGTAGAAAGATCTATAATCTTCGGCGGTTCCTTACCAGCATAGGCTAAGGATTATGAGTTCCCTGCTTCGTGGAAGCAGATCAAACATCGCCCAAGAAAAAGGAGAAGAAAGATGGAGCTGCCAACGAACGAACAGATGGAAGCCGCATTCGCAACCGTCGCGTCAGCCGGCGATTACGGCATCCCCGGCACGCTGCGCATCGGCCTGCGTGATGCACCTGAGCGGTTCGTCCTGAACGGCAGGACGTACCAGGGAGAGGACAACATCCTCGCGCCGTTCGCGGTTTTACTTTCGCGTCCCGAGATCATCAAGCCTGGGTGGCAGATCGCTCTCGTGCTCGCCCAGCATGAACGGCGTATGGCCACGGCGAGCATGAATCGCTTGCCGGTGGGGTATTACGACGAAACAGTCTGGGAATACGACCGTGCAACTGCGCTGCAAAGCGTCTTCCACGCCTATTCGCATCAATACGTGATGGACCTCCAGGAGAATGACCAGCCAGCCTCGCCTGAGGGCTGGACAATGGACATCAGTACCTCATCCGAAGCGCTGGAGCGCTTGAGCGAAAGCATCCCTGCTCCGCAGCGTTTCAAGCGGCTGGCCGACATGCAGCTTCTGAAAACGGCTACGTCTCCATTGGGAAACGTGTACGGAGGCGCCGTGGCAGAAGTGCTCTGCCATCCGCGTGCGGCGAAAGGCGGGGTCGAGGCCGCCGTACAAACGGTGATCGCCACGCTTGCGGGGCTCGGCGCTCTCCAAGGAAACAAAAATCGGAAAAGCGGACTGCAGCATGTCTACCGAGCGGTGGACGTGATCCGCTGCAATCCTGCACTGAGCTATACGCTCAGCCATGAGCTTCTCTTGCAGCCATTCAAGATTGTTCGCAGGGGAGAGGTGCTCGCGACCGCCAGCAACCGCGACAAAATCTTGGCACCTGATATGGGCTATCTCGCGCTTGGTCCTTCCAAGCTCGAAGTGCCTGCAGGGCGGACGGATCCGCTCTTCTACTTCTGCAAGAAAGAGCAGCCCACCTCGCGGGTCATTGCGCTGCCCGAATGGTGGGACGAATAATCCTTTGCCGATTCAAGGAACCTGGGCCCTGTCGCAAGACGGGGCCTTTGGTATGTTCAAATATTTTCGGAATGTTCAATGAGGGTGACTATGCGAAGCTGGCATCCGTTTCAAGATAGACGGCGACAGCCGCGCCGCGAACGAGCTCGCGAAGAAATTGGTGAACGGGATCGCGAGCAGGAGGCCGATGCTGCCCACCAGCGTGCGGACGATTTCGGTGGCGAAGGTTTCGCGGTTGATGAGGATCGACCAGGATTCGGTATTCGAGCTGCTGGCGAGCAGCAGCAGGAGCGACAGCGAGGCGCCCGCGTAGGCGAGCACGAGCGTATTGATGGCTCCCGAAATATGATCGCGCCCGATGCGCAGCGCGCTTTGGTAGAGCTGTCTGCGCGTCATCGCCGGGTTCGCCGATTTCAACTCGAAGACAGCCGAGGCCTGCGAGATCGTCACGTCATTGAGCGACCCGAGCGTGCCGATGATCACGCCTGCCAGCAGCAGGCCGCGCGTATCCAGATGCGGAAGGCTATCGAGCAGGAAGACGTTATTTTCATCCGCCAGTCCCCAGATCCTGGCCCAGCCGGTGAAGCCGATAGCCAATGCAACGGTCAGCACGAGACTCAGGCATGTGCCCAGCAGCGCGCTCCACATCTTGGGGTTCCAGCCGTGCGTGATGGTGAACGTGCTCGCCATGATGGCGACGGAGCCCGCGAAGCTCACGAGGAGCGGCGGCCAGCCGGCGAGGATGAGCGGAAAAATCGCGAAGAAGAGAATGAGAAAGCTCACGGCCATGCCGAGCAGCGACCGGATGGCGCCGAATCCTCCCACGAGCAGAAGGCAGACGCAGAAGAGCAGCAGAAGCCAATTGAGAATCGGGCGGCGCACGAGATCGGATACGATGTAATTCGTCTGTCCGTTCACCATTTGGCTGTCCACCACCAGCTTGTCCCCCGGCTTCAAGTCCGCTGCATGCCCGCTCTGGAAATCATTGGGATCAAGCGTGGTGTGAATTTCCTTTCCCAGAAACGGCGCGGTGAGCCCTCGCAGGGTCAGCGCCTGGCACGCGTGATTGTCCGATCCGCACATGGTCGGCTGGATGCTCACGATCTGTGCTTCCAGCGATTGCTCGGGAGCGTTGCCGGCAGATTGCGCCGAAGCCGCACATGGCAGAAGCAGCGTCGCTGCTGCCAGGCATGACGAGAGCGAGATGGACGTACGGCGCAAATTCATAGCGGAGGAAGGCGGAAGCATTTCCATTCTACCCTTCCATTTTCAAAATCAGATACATCAGGCCCATGCCCGCGATGAGAGCCAAGAGCTGGATGACTGATTTCTTCCAGAGAGTTTCTTTGTGCAGCTCGGGGATCAGATCCGATCCGGCGATGTAGAGCAGATTGCCTGCCGCGAAGGGCAGCAATTGATTGCTGAAAGCATGCGATCCGCTGAAGGCGAAGACGGAGAGGGTGCCGATGATCGCGGTGCCGGCGGAGAGCGCATTGAAGAGAACTGCTTTCTTGCGGCTGAAGCCGCTGTGGAGCAGCACGGCGAAGTTGCCGATTTCGTGGGGAATTTCGTGGAACACCACGGCAAGCGTGGTGGAAATGCCGATGGGAATGCCTGCCATGAATGAAGCGGCGATCACGACGCCATCGATGAAGTTATGCACGCTCTCGCCCATCGAGCTCATGATGCCGATATCGTGATGATGGTCATGATCCTGCTCCGGGAACGCGTGGCAATGTCGCCAGTGGATGATCTTTTCAATGGCGAAGGAGAAGACGATGCCGAAGAGAACCACGAGCAATTTCTGGTTGAAGTCAGGCGCCGCGGCCATGTCGGGCAAAATGTGGATGAAGACGTCGCCCAGCATCGCGCCCGTGGAAAAGCTCACGGCATAGAGTAAAACGCCGCGAACCGTTTTTTCTTCGAGCAGGAAAAATGCGATGCCGAGGAGAGAAAGAAGGCTGACGCCGATGACGCTGCCGAGGGAAAGAAAAAAGAGAACCATGGAAGAAAGAAGAAAATATCAGGATTGGCATGCCGCGCAGAGTCCCAGGATTTCGCTCACATGCGCTGTGGGTGCAAAACCTGCTTTTTTTGCGATGCGGTCTTCCAGCGCGCAGAGAGATTCATCGCAATACTCCCGCGAGGTTCCGCACGAAGTGCAATGGAGAAAGCCATGGTGCCCGGTTTTGCCTGGGAGCGAGCAGAAGGTGATGAGGCCGTTGCAAGGATGGCGGTGAACCAAGTCCGCTGTTTCCAATGCTTCGATGATGCGATAAATCGTCACGGCGTTGACGGAGCCTTTTTTCTTTTTTCGAATCCATTCTTGAATTCCCAGCGGCGATTCAGGCTTCTTAAGCGTGCGTAACGCTTCCAGCACCAGACGACGGGGCTGCGTATTATGCAGCCCATGTTGCTCCAGAAGCTTCTCGATCGCCCCATTCATCTGATGTTTCGGTGCCATAGCCTCAGAGAATACCTTTCGTTCTTTTATTTTGCAAATCATTTGCATTTTTATATTTCCTGCTCTTCCAAGAGCTTAGATTAGTTTATCATGTAGCAGCCGCTGCGAGCATCTTCTGGATCGTCTTCCAGTTTCTTGTCGTAATGTTTTTGCCGAATTCTTTTTCCAAAATGGTCATCGCCTCCGGTGTCCCCTCGCCCGGCGTGACAGTCAGCACGCTGCAGAGCTCGGTGGGTGTCGCGCGGATGATCAAGAAATTTTTCTCCGGCGACTCGTACGGGATTTTCAATTTGCCCTTCGGTTTCTCCGGCAGAAATGTGACGTAGAGCCGCGTGTCTTTGGTGACCGTAATTTTCTTGAACGGATCGGTAGCGGCCAATGCTTGCAGCTCTGCGATCGTGCGGATAAGCACGGATGACGAAAATCCGAATGTCTCGACGATCACTTTCTCCATCATCCGCCGCACGCGGTTTGGTTCGGCGATGGAAGATTCCAGCAGTACGTTGCCGCTCGCGAGGAGCGTACGCACGTTTTGAAATGTTGCCTTCTCCAGTGCTGCCCGTAGCGTTTGCATGGGCACTTTCTTATTGCCGCCCACATTGATGCCCCGCAAGAAAGCGGCGTACGTCGTCATACGGCAAGTGTAGCGGATGCCAAACGCAGGCCGATAATAGGATTCACTGTCTCGGCCAAACAGCCGGCGCTACAGTACGGCCACGCCGCTCCTGTAGTTCAATGGATAGAACGACCCTCTCCTAAGGGGTAAATGCAGGTTCGATTCCTGCCGGGAGCACCATACCAACGTTTCTGAATCTCATTTTTCATCGCAACCATCGCAACTGGCTCTTGTGGCTGCGGTTTCTCGATCTTCAGCTCCACATGGATGGACTGAGGAGAGACGACAATCCGGTGGACGAGTAGCTGGATGATCTGTTTCTTCGTGGCAAAGTCCGCATTGTCGAGGGATTTCCCGAAGCGCTCTGATAGAACAGCGGCTGATTGAAGCCGGTCGCGCTCCTGCTCGCGGGTAAGGACACGAGTGCAAATAACTTGCTCCTCCGTCTTAAGTCGCTGCCGTTCCTCCTCAATTTCCTGAAAGCGCTTCTCCACTTCACTCTGATTCTGGTAGCCGATCCCCTTCTCGAACAGGTAGCACACACGCTCACGTTCCTGCTGAAGCACTATCAAGCGATCCTCTATTTCCTTCTGCTTCGTACGAAGCTCGATCGTGCTTTCTTGTTTGCGCTCCCTTTGCTGTAGTTCATGCAAGTAGCTCGTGGGGTCAGTCAAGAAAGCATAAATTTGTGGCCATATGCGAGTCTCCAACTCACGCTCGGAGATGTAAGCCTTTCGACATGGTTCAGCAACACGGGACTTATTTGATTTTCGACAACGGTACTGACCGTACAGGGCAATAACTTTCTTCTTCCTAGACTTCTTCTTCATGTAACCGACGTAGGGCGAATTACACACGCCACACGTCACTCTGCCAGAGAATAGATACTCGTAGATGTTATTTTTACTGGCAAATCTCTTGTTGGTAGCTAGGCGTTCTTGTGCCTTCTGCCAGAGAACGTGGTCAATGATCTGAGGGCAGGTCAGAGCAACCCAGTCCTCGCGATCATGAAATTGTGAGTGCGTTTTTCCTGTCTTCGGATCTTTCTTGTAGCGCCGCTTATTGTAAAAGTATTGGCCGGTATATGCATCTTGTTTGAGAAGATTCACGATTGTCGTAAGGCTCCAGAACCGGTTATATTCTCGTTCGATGAGGACTTTGCCTTTCTGATAGAAAGTAAAGATGTAGCTGAATTGCAGCGCGTCATTTTTGATTTGGCTTGGGAGAGTGCATCACTGAGCGCGTGATTCAATCTTCACTATATTCTAAGCTAACCGTGGTCAGTGTGCTTTCCTCACCAACGAGAGAA
>DAISLF010000055.1:0-6632 GCA_036820585.1 Candidatus Peribacteria bacterium
AACCGGCGCGGGAAATGCGGAGCTAAAAACAGTAGCTATATGGCTACATGTCTAATGTTTTTTCACTGCACATTCAACACTTCTTCCTCGTTACTCCTGTATAAACCCTCCCACCTGGCTGGCCCAAAGTTTCGCGTAGATACCCTGGCGATCAAGAAGTTCTTGATGCGTGCCGTCTTCCACCACTATTCCTCCATCCAAGACGATGATGCGATCCATCTCGCGCAGCGTGGAAAGACGGTGCGCGATGGCGATGACGGTTTTTTGTTTCATCAATTCGCGCAGCGCACTCTGGATACACGCTTCGCTTTCGCTGTCGAGCGCGCTCGTGGCTTCATCGAGTAGCAAAATCGGCGCGTTTTTGAGGATCGCGCGCGCGATGGCGATGCGTTGACGCTGGCCGCCGGAAAGCTTCACGCCTCTTTCTCCCACGAGCGTGTCGTAGCCTTTGGGAAGAGTTTTGATGAACTCATGCGCCTGGGCGAGAGCGGCGGCGTCCTCTATCTCCGTATCCGTCGCATCCAGCTTTCCGTAGCGGATATTCTCGCGCACGGTGCGGTGGAAGAGCGAAGTATCCTGCGGCACGATGGCGATGTGCTCGCGGATGCTGCGCTGCTGCACGGAGCGGATGCTTTGGCCGTCGATCAGGATATCACCGGACTGAATGTCGAATTGGCGCAGCAAAATGCCCGTGAGGGATGTCTTGCCCGCGCCGCTCTGGCCCACAAGCCCGACTTTCTGTCCGGCGGGAATCAAAAGATGGAAATGGCGGAAGACATTTTGTTTCCCGTACGAGAAATCCACGTCGCGGAATTCAATCTCTCCCGTATGAATGCTCAAGCCCAAAGCATGAGCGGGATCGGTGATCTCATGCGGCAAAAGCAGCTCCTGCAATCCTTCCGAGGCCTGGCCGAAATCATCCATGAAGCGGTTGAGCTGATTCCCGATAAAAACGATCTGTCGGATCATCTGGATCATCACGCCCGTAAGCATCGCCACATCGCCCACCGTGATGAGTCCGCGCTCCAAAAAGTACACGGCGGATCCGAAGATCGAAGCGATGAAAACCATCTGCAGCAAATTGCCGATCACCAAGATGGATTCTGAAAACAGCCAGTTGCGCAGATTGGCTTTGCGGAAGCGATCGATGTAACTCTGCAAATGCGCGATTTCGAAGTCCTCGCGCGCCGTCTGATGCACGGCCATGATATTCGCGGCGCTATCCACCACCGCTCCGCGCATGTCCGCCGAGGCGGCTGCCAGCTCCTGTGCTCTCTTGCGTTTATGCATCAGCAGCGTGATATTGGTCGCCAAAAAGAGGACAACCCACACGCAGAGAATCACCGAGAAAAAAATACTCGCGGTCGAGGTGACATACACGCCGACGATGACAAAGATGACGAGCGGCAAGAATTGCCACAGGATATTTTCGAGAATATTTTCGATGCCCTCGGCCACGTTGGAGACGCGGCTGGCGAGTGCGCCCGAAAAGCGGCTGCTGAAGTAGTTCGCGCTATGGCGCGTCAGATAGGTGAAAAGCACGCGGTAGCACTTCGCTTTCACATTGGTAAGCCATCGCATGGCATTGAAGCCATTCACGCGCCAGCAGAGACCCGCTGCCGTGAAGACGGCCGTATACGCGATTGCCCAAAACCATACGCGGCCGAAATCTTTCGGCGTGCTCGTGAAGGTCGCCATCATCGCATTGATGAGATCTTTCAGCACCAAATTGGTCCAGCCATCAAGCGCGCTGGCCACCGTCACCGCGCACATCGCGCCCAGCGCCCACGGCCAAAATTCTTTGGTGACGAAGAGCGCAAAGGCCAACGGTTTTCGCGGAATCGTTTCCTGCATGATTGTTTCAATGGAATAAACGCAGAAATTCTTTATAGCATACCCAGCAGAAGAAACAATGCACTCATCGCATGCGGCGCGGTCATGCCTGCTTGGGTTTCTTTATAATTTTCGTACTTTTCTTCTTGCGAAGTGTACGATCGTACACCATACTCTCTTCATTCCTATCCTTTACTCCCATCTTTTTATGGATTTACAGCGACTGCAGGAAAAATTTTCACCCGATGACATCGAGTGGCGCATCGGACAAGCCGGCTACACGCGCGCCGGCAAGCTCTACGGCACCGTGCTGGCGTACATCACCAACCGGGCCATCATGAACCGGCTCGATGCCGTCTGCGGCGGCGGAAACTGGCGCAATGAATTCCGCGAATGGCAGGTAGGCCAACATCACGGCGTGCTCTGCGGTCTATCAATCCGCATCAGCGACGAATGGATCACCAAATGGGACGGCGCGGAAAATACGGACTTCGAACCCGTCAAAGGCGGTCTCTCCGATTCCATGAAGCGCGCAGGCGTGCAATGGGGCATCGGACGGTATTTGTACGAACTGGAAAAAGGATTCGCCATCATCGATGACGATGGAACGCACTTTGCCCAAGGCCGTGACAAAGCGACCGGGAAAGACTACCGCTTCCGTTGGCACCCTCCTCTGTTGCCGGACTGGGCATTGCCGTCCAGAGTGATCGTGCGGCCCGCTCCGCTCACCAAAACGCGATCGGCTCTCGCGCCCGTCACTTCCGGGAAAGCATATGCCATTGCCGCCGCGCCGGCAGGAAAAAGGCCGTGACTATTGTTGAGTCTATAAGTTTGTCAGGGAATGGCATCTGGTCCGTCATCCATAGGAGCAACAATGGTGTCACCCTCCCGCCTATGCTTTCCCTGACTTCTTCACGGTTTCTTCGGCTCAGTATCTTCTTCATCGGCATTCTGGCAACCACCATCGCACTTTTTGGTATCGGACGAAAACCATCGGCCGCGCAGGCGGACCAAGCCTCCAGCTGGTACGGCCGCGCGGGATATGACGATGCCATCAACGCACAGCATTTGAATATCGATACGCATGTATTTGATTCTGCCGCATCTTCCTCTGCGAACGTGCGCACAGTCTCGGTCACGCCACATTTCTCCTTTCCCCCTGTCGCATCGTCCTCTGTTGCTGTCTCGACAAAACCTCATGCTCTTCTGCAACAGTTATCATCGCCTTCGAAGAACAGTTCAACTGCCTCTTCGACAGCCGCAAGCTCCAGTACTACTTCTCATTCTTCGATGAACACTCTTTCTCCACAAATGATAAATCCTCCGCGATCTTCGTCACCTGCCCAGAAGGATGAATCGCAATCAGATCCCCCGGCCCCTGAACCAGCCGCTCCCTTTGAACAACCCATGTCCTTCCCTGACGCTACTCAGAGCGTGTTTAAAAAGTTCTGACAAGGCATGATGGTGCCATGCGCAAACACTATCCAACAGATCTCACGGACAAGCAATGGGCGATCATGGAACCGCTCATTCCCCAAGAGAAACAGGGCGGCAGACCCCGGACCCAAGACATGCGCGAAATCATGAACGCGCTGTTTTACGTGGCCAGAACAGGCTGCGCGTGGCGGATGTTGCCTCATGATCTTCCCCAGTGGGAACTCGTGTATCACTACTTCTCGATCTGGTCGGAGGATGGCACATGGAAGCGAATGCACGATGAATTGCGTCGGAAGGTACGGAAGAAAGCAGGGAGAAACCCCGAACCCTCTGCTGGTTCCATTGACAGCCAATCCGTGAAGACCACGGAAAAAAGGGGAGCCAGCACGGCTACGATGCCGGCAAGAAGATCGCCGGACGCAAGCGCCATATCCTGGTTGATACGCTCGGTCTCATCCTTACACTCGTTGTCCATGCTGCCGACATCCAGGATCGAGATGGAGCCAAGCTCGTCTTGAAGAAAGCCAAGGAGGACAAGCTCTTTCGCACGCTCTCCATCATCTGGGCGGATGGAGGGTCTGCGGGAAAGCTCATTCTCTGGGTCAAATGGGTCTGTCGTCGATGTAGGCTGGAGATCGTGAATGAGGAGCGATGACATGAAAGGATTCGTCCTCCTTCCCAAGCGCTGGGTCGTTGAACGCACCTTCGGGTGGTTCAACCACTACCGCAGACTTTCCAAAGACGACGAGAGTCTCGTCAGAAACAGCGAATCGATGATTCTCCTCTCCATGAGCCACCTCATGGTGCGACGGCTGCGGCGGTCACAGGGGACTTTTTAAACGCGCTCTGAGAAAATTTTGGAGAAGATACAAAATAATTTTCCAACATCGCGCTTTCATCAGCATGACCAAGCGGATGATGAATAAGAAATGTTGAGGTGACCTCCAAACATAAAAAGGTGGAAGAATGTACACCTTTTCCTTTCGGGTCGCGGCAGAGTAGTGCAAGATCACTTCTATGTACTGTACCGTGATCACGGCTTCGAAATCAGCGGGAATAGGCAACGGACTCACCTATGAGATGGAAGCGGGAACACTCGAGGCAGGTTCGCCCGTGCGCGTACCGCTGCGCAATTCCTTGGTAGAAGGCATCGTGCTCGACATTCAAGGAGAACGCACCGCCGAAAAATATGACGTGAAAAAAGTACAGGAAATCCTAGGGCAGGAGCCGCTCCTTACGACTGCAGCTCTTCAAACCGTACGATGGATGGCCAGTTATTATTGTTGTTCGCTGCGTCAGGCATTGAGCGTATGGCTGCCCGCAGCCCCGTGGTCAGGCGTGCTCCCTCAAGAAATTGCCGGCTACCGGCTGCGGCGGATGGATTCGGCTGCCATCCGGGGCAAAAAGCAGCAAACGATTCTTGATTTTTTGATGGGCCGTGAGTGGACCTCGCGCAAAGAAATTCTACGTGAAACCGGCGTCAGTCCAGCCGTGCTCCATACTCTTGTCACCAAAGGCGTACTGCAACTGGAGCCGCGCAAAGAACAACCGGTGCAAAAAACGGAAGAGCGGGCGTCGCCGTTGCGTGCGCTCCCGCTTCTCACGCCGGCGCAGGAAGCTGTCTACGAATCCATCAAGAATGATCCTCGGCCGGCTCTCCTCTTCGGGATCACCGGCAGCGGCAAAACGGAAATTTATGCCAAGCTGATTGCGGATGCGGTAGCCAGTGGGAAACAGGCGCTCTTACTGCTGCCAGAAATTCTTCTGACGGAGCACTTCATCGGACGGTTCGAACTCCTCCTCGACCGCTCTGCGATTTCCATTCTGCATAGCCGCCTCACGCCCGCGCAGCGTCGCAACGAATGGAAACGCATCCATCACGGCGATGTATCGTTCGTCATCGGATCACGAAGCGCGCTCTTTGCGCCACTGCGGTCCCTCGCGGTCGTTATTTTGGACGAAGAACACGAATGGACGTATAAAAACGAACAGACACCGCGGTATCATGCGCGTGAAACAGCCGAGGAACTCTGCCGCCACAGTGGCGCGCAGCTGCTCCTGGGCTCCGCGACTCCTTCTCTCGAAAGCTGGGCCCGCGCCAAAAGCGGCCGCTATCATTTGGTCCGGCTTCCTTCTCGCTATCTGGAACAGCCGTTGCCGCAGGTGCGCATCGTCGACTTGGCGGAAGTGCAGTTTGGCAACCTCTATCCCCTCTCCCCTTCCCTGATCGCGGCGATACAGACGCGCCTCGATCGCAAAGAGCAGACCGTGCTCTTCCTCAATCGTCGCGGCGTTGCAAGCGCGCTCCTCTGTCTGCAATGCAGGCGCCGGGTCATCTGCCCTGCATCCCAGCTGCCCTTCACGTTGCATCATACGTCGAAAGGACGTCCCTATTTGCTCGATCACACTACGGGTACCGTGGCTGAAGTGCCTGCCCGCTGTCCGCATTGCCAAAGTACGAAGCTCCATGGCATCGGCGCAGGAACGCAACGCATCGAGCTGCTCCTGCATTCTCTTTTTTCCGGCGCGCGGCTACTGCGCGCGGATGCCGATACCATCCAGCAGCCGGAAGAAATGCGCTCGCTGCTCTTTAAAATGCGCAACAATGAGGCCGACATACTGCTCGGGACGCAATCGGTGGTGAAAGGACTCGACCTGCCCAATGTGACCCTCGCGGCGGTGCTGATCGCGGATATCGGTCTTTCGCTGCCGCACTTCCGCGCCGGCGAACGCATCTTTCAGCTCCTCACCCAGCTGACGGGTCGCAGCGGCCGTGCGAAGCCGGGAGAAGTGATCATCCAGACATTCCGTCCGCAAGCTCCGGAGGTCCTCGCCGCTTCCCGGCATGAAACGGAAAAATATATGGAAGACGAACTGCGCGTGCGCATCTACAGCGGGTATCCCCCGGCTTCCCGCATGATCCGTCTGATCGTACGCGGGGAAGCGCCCGACATCCGCGCCAAAAAGCTCCATAATGAAGCCATGAAGGCGGCGCTCCAGCTGGGCAATGATTGTAAGACCACGGCGGCTCCCGCTTTTTTCGGCGGCGGTAAAGTGTGGCACGTGCTCCTGCGCGGCAATGCGCCGCAGGAATTGCTCCCGCATCTGGATCTGCACGATATCGCAGTGGATGTGGATGCGATGGAGACGATGTAATGAGAAAAGATATGTGATCCTACGAATTTTATCTATGGAAGCTTTTTAAACATTTTGTAGACCGGTTCCTTCTTATTTCCCTTGTATAAAGTCTTTTTAATAACTGTATATCTATTTTTTTCATAAAAATCCTTGGCTGTGATCGTTGATTCAATAGACCTGTCGCCCATTACCAAGGTTCCGTGACGTGGCTTCCCCTCGCTTCC